>JARKSS010000138.1 GCA_029974175.1 Vicinamibacterales bacterium | reverse complement strand
GACGACGACATGACGCGGGTATCCTGCGAACTGGTGGCCGAGCTGTCCGCCGGTGTGGGCGTGGCGCTGCAGCGCCTCGTCACGGCCGAGGCGCTCCCGTTCGCGCCGCGCATCGACGCGGCCGGTCGGCTGGCCGTCGCCACGATGTGGGAGGAGCTGTTCGGCGGCTGGGAGGGATTCGGCGCGGGCGGTGTGTAGCAGCAGGGCTTCAGCCCTGCGGTGCGGTCGTGGCCACCCACAGGCGGGACGCCTGTGCTACTGGTTCAGCTTGAAGACCCGGATGGCGTTCTCGCGCAGCAGCCCGCGGGCGTAGGCCAGGGCCTCCGCCTCGCTCCAGTACCCGTCCGCCACCTTGCCGGCCAGCACCTTCGACACCACCTCGCGACAGAGCATCGCGTGGGCGTAGGACCCCTCGGCAACCTGGTAGTCGCCGCCGAAGCCGAGGACCTTGTCGGCCGGCGCCGTCTCGATCGCCTCGTTCAGAAACCGCGCGGCGAACGAGGGCGAGACGATGTACGTCCAGCACATGTCGAGGGTGACGTTGGGCAGGTTCTTCGCCATCGCGAGCAGCTCGGTCCCGTAGGGGTAGCCGCCGTGCATCAGGACGAAGCGCGTGTTCCTGTGCCGGATGACGAACGGCGCCAAAAGGGTCGGGTTGGCCTGCGCGAGGTTGCGCCAGGTGTCGTAGAAGAAGCCCGTGTGGACCTGCAGCGGCAAGTCGTACTTCGCGCACGCCTCGGCCAGCCGGCCGAACATGTAGTCCTGCAGCGCCTTCCCGCGCGTCCAGTCAGCGCGTCCCGGCTTGCCCTTCTGCTGCTTCAGTTCCTGGAACAGCCGCTCGGCCTCAGCCCGGTCGACCTCGCCGAACTCGAGGCTCCGCTCGTAGGCGACGCCCGACTTGATGCCCACGAACTTCTTCTCGCGCGCCGCGGCGACCGCCCGGTCGAGCGCGGCTTCGAAGTCGGCGAGCGTCGCAATGGTCACGCCCTGCTCGCGCTCGGCCACCATCACGCCCTGGGGGACGACGAGGAAGTAGTCCAGGCGAAGCACGGCCCGCAGGTGCGAGGGGTCGAGGGCCGCGCCGGTGATGCCGATGTCGGTGATCGAGACGTCGATGCCCGCCTTCTCGAGGATCTGCCTCTGCCAACCCGGGCGGTTTGCCTCGCGGATTCTCTTCGAGATATCCAGGTACGTGGATTCGGAGATGTCGTTCACGCCGTAGAGATCGCGCACCGCCCGCAGCAGCGCCCGGCCGTAGGCGGTCGTGCGCACGTTGGTCCAGTAGGGCGCGATCATCTCCCACTGCTTCTCGAGCGGGAGCGACGAGCGGCCGAGCGCCGCCTCGGACGCGGCGCGGTCGAGGCCGTCGGCCCACATGTCGGACGAGACGTAATGGAGCAGGCTGAAGAGCGACATCTCGCCCTTCAGCCGCACCGCTTCCGCCGACAGGTGTTCGTGGGTGTCCACCAGGCGGATGGCGCCGACCGCGGCCGCCACCCGCTCGTGGATCGCGGCCGCCGCTTCTCGGGCTGGCTTCTGGGCCGAGGGAGCGGCCGGAGCGAGGGCGATGCACGCCGCGACGGTGAAGCAGCTGATGAGTCGCATGGTGCCTCCGGCCTTCGCCCCGCCTTCGCCAAGCGCTCGCTGCAGGCCGCGGCTACGGCGGGGCAGGCGCGGCTACGGCGGGCAAGTTACTTGCCGTTGATCCGTCCGCTGAGGAACGAGTCGTACGCCGCCAGGTCGAAGATCCCATGGCCCGACAGGTTGAACAGGATGACGGGCGAGGTTCCCGCCTCGCGCGCCGCCAGGGCGTGCCGGACCGTGGCGTGGATCGCGTGCGCCGACTCGGGTGCCGGAATGGTGCCCTCCGACCGCGCGAAGGCGACCGCGCTCGCGAAGACCTCGGCCTGGTCGTACGCCTCGGCCTCGATCAGGCCGGCGTCCAAAACATGGCTGACGAGCGGTGCCGATCCGTGGTAGCGCAGGCCGCCGGCGTGCACCGGAGCCGGCATGAACGTGTGCCCGAGCGTGTGCATCATCAGCAGGGGCGTGAGGCCGACCGCATCGCCGAAGTCGTACTCACGCTTGCCGGCCGTGAGGCTCGGGCACGAGCGGGGCTCCACCGCGATCGCCCGCAGGTTCTTCCGCGCCCCCGAGACCTTGTCGGCCAGGAACGGGAACACGAGGCCCGCGAAATTGCTGCCGCCGCCGTGGCAGCCGATGAGGATGTCGGGGTAGTCGCCCGCCAGCTCCATCTGCTTGCGGGCCTCCTGGCCGATGATCGTCTGGTGCAGCAGCACGTGGTTCAGCACGCTGCCGAGCGCGTACTTCGTGTCGTCGCGGCCGGCGGCGTCCTCGACCGCCTCGGAGATCGCCAGGCCGAGGCTGCCCGGCGAGTCGGGGTTCGCCGCGAGCGCCGAGCGGCCGGCTTCCGTGAGCGTGGAGGGGCTCGCCACCACGTCGGCGCCGTACGTCTTCATCATCACGCGGCGGTACGGCTTCTGGTCGTAGCTGACCCGCACCATGTAGACCATGCACTCGAGGCCGACCAGCTTCGAGGCGCAGGCCAGCGCGCTGCCCCACTGCCCGGCGCCGGTCTCGGTCGCCAGGCGCTTCACCCCTTCCTGCTTGTTCATCCAGGCCTGCATGATCGCGGTGTTCAGCTTGTGGCTGCCCACCGGGCTCACGTGCTCGGACTTGTAGTAGATGCGCGCCGGCGTATCGAGCGCCTCCTCGAACGCCCGCGCGCGGAACACGGGGCTCGGCCTGTAGAGCCGGTAGATTTCGCGCACCTGGTCGGGAATCTCGATCCAGCGGTCGCTCGCCATCTCCTGCGCGATCAGGCCCGACGGGAAGAGCGGCGCCAGCGCGTCGGGGCCCACCACCTCGCGCGTGGCGGGGTGGAGCGGCGGCGCCAGCGGCGTCGGCAGGTCGGCGGCGATGTTGTAGAAATGGGTCGGGATCTCAGACTCAGGCAGCGTAATCTTCGTGTCGGTCACGGCAGAACCCCTTGTTTCACGGCGTAAAAGGCGAAGGATAGCACACACGGCAGGGGACACCAGTCGGGCAGGGGCAGGCGTCCCCGCCTGCCCGAAGCGGACGGCAGACGGCAGACAGCAGACGGCGGCCTCAACGCTGCACGACGATGGGCAGCTCGACGAAGCTGGCCTGGCCGGGGGCGTGGTAGACGCGCTGCACCGCCTTGCGGTAGTCCTCCGGCCGGGCGAAGAAGATGTTCGGCACGAAGGTCTGCGGGTTCCGGTCGTACAGCGGGAACCAGCTCGACTGCACCTGCACCATGATGCGGTGGCCGCGCCTGAACACGTGGTTCGCCGCCGGCAGCGCGAACCGGTAGGGCAGGGGCGTGTCGGACGGCACCGCCCTTGGCGTTTCCAGGCTCTCGCGGTAACGCCCCCGGAAGATGTCGCCCGCCACCATCAGCTGGTATCCCCCCAGCTCGGGCTGCCCGGCCACCTCGTTGGGGTAGACGTCGATCAGCTTCACCACCCAGTCCGAGTCCGTTCCGCTCGTCGAGGCGACCAGGTTCGCCACGGGGCTGCCGGCGATCTTCACCGGCGCATCGAGCACGGGCGAGACGAACGCGAGCACGTCGGGACGCCCGGATGCCTCGCGCTGGTCGTCCACCAGCCACGACGACCAGGTCGAGGCCGCGCCGTAGCCGACGGGAGGGATCGGGCGCTGGCGGTAGGGCACCGGCTTCGCCGGGTCGGACACGTATTCCTCGAACGGTGCCCCCTCGGCCTTCGGCTCTTCGAAGCCCGCCGTCAGGCCCTTGCCGAGGTACAGGCGCCGGGGCTCGATGGCGCAGCCGCTCGCGCAGCCGGCGGGCCAGGCTGACAGCGACAGCCACCGGTTCGCGCCCGTCTCGAACGCCGTGACCGGCGGCACCTCCATCGCCGGCGCTCCGTCCTTCAGGAAGCGCGCGAGGAACGGCTTCAGCACCTGGTGTCTGAACTGGCGGGCCGTGTCCGAGTTGAAATGCAGCGCGCCGAGGCGGCTCGCCTCCTCGATCTGCTGCCCGTGATACCACGGGCCGATCGCCAGGTACACGCGGTCGTTGCGCGAGTCCTTCGGCTCGAGGGCGCGGTACACCGCGAGCGCGCCGTAGATGTCCTCCTGGTCCCAGAGCCCGTGCACGAGCATCACCGGCACCGAGAGCGGCCGTGCCGCCAGCAGCTTGTCCACCGCCTGCTGCTGCCAGAACGCGTCGTACGACGGGTGCTCGGTCACCTTCCGCCAGAAGCCCACCTGCTCGAGGCGCCGGCGCCGGCCCAGCTCGCCGGCCGACCCGGCCTCCAGGAACATGTCGTAGTCGTCGTAGTGCGTCATCCACCACTGCGCCGTCGAGTCGCGCGTCGCTTCCTGGTTGAAGAAATACGGCATCATCTGCTGCCGGAAGGCGCCGTTGTGGAACCAGTCGTCCCCAACCCAGCCGTCCACCATCGGGTTCATCGGCACCGCCGCCTTCAACGCCGGGTGCGGGTCGAAGAGCGCCATCAGCGTGAGGAAGCCGTCGTACGAGATGCCGAGGATGCCGACACGCCCGTTGCTCTCGGGCACGTTCTTCACGAGCCAGTCGATCGTGTCCCACGTGTCGGTCGCGTGGTCCACACCGGTCGGGTTCAGCGGCCCGCGCAACGGGCGGTTCATCACGTAGTCGCCTTCCGACCCGTACTTGCCGCGGACGTCCTGCACGACCCGGATGTAGCCCTCCTCGACGATCACGTCGGCCGGGTTGTCGTAACCCTGGAGGACGGGGCCGAGGTGCGCGCTCGCGGCGTGGCCGGTGAGCACGTCGGCGCTGTAGGGGGTCCGCGTGAGAAGGATCGGGGCCCGCTTCGCTCCCTTTGGCACCAGGACCACCGTGTGCAGCCTGACCCCGTCGCGCATCGGGATCATCACCTCGCGCCGGAAGTGATCGAAGTCACCGGTTGGAAGCTCGAGCGACGCAGGCGTCTCGTTCGGCAGCCCCTGCGGGGCGGCGGCCGGCGGCCGGTCTGGCGCCTGCGCGGCGGAAGGGCCGTGCGGCGACACGCCGGTGCCGAGGACCAGGAGGACCACGAATGAAACCATCACCGCCAGGCTCGGCACGCGGCTCGTCGTCATGCGCTTCCCCTTTCGAAGGGAGAGACTACCCCAGGCGGCGCTCGCCGGCCAGCCGTTCCCGGAGGGCTGATTTCCGCGCCCGGCCCTGGCGGCCGGCATGCGCCTCGGCCCGTACGAAATCCCGAATCTGCTCGGTGCCGGCGGGATGGGAGCGGTTTACCGCGCTCGCGACACGCGGCGCGGGCGTACGGTGGCCGTCAAGGTGATCACCGGCGTCGCCGCCATCCACCCATCCACCCGCGAGCGCCCGCGTGGAGCCCGGAAGTGGGCGTGCAGCGCGTCATCGGGCCGCTCGCTGAGCGTGGACGTGGACGGACAGGTTTCCGCGTCAGGCCTCTTCGCACCCCAGCGCCTGCAGCACGCGGGTGCAGCACGCGGGCGAGAGACGGTGCGGGTCGTGCCGGTTCCGCGCGGAGTGCCACGTCTGCCCGATCGGCCGAAGGTGGAACACCCGCGCCGGCGAGTCCGAGGCCGTACCCGAGTGCTTGTGTGCCTTCAACCGGCTGCTGCAGAGGCACGCCGGGCGCTTTCGACGGGCGGCCGGACTGGAGGTGGCGGGCTCGGCCCGCCTGCTGCGGCGGCTGTTGAGCCAGGCCCCCGTCACGATCTGACGCCGCGTCGCGCCGCGACGGTGGCCGCGACGAACAGGCCGCCCATCACGGCGAAGACGGCAATTCCCACCAGCTGAACCCAGTCGGCGATGCCTGCCGGCTTCATCACCTGCCGCAACGCCGCCTGGAAGTCGAACCCGGCTCCCTCGGCTGCGCGCATCGTCTTGATCGCGGCGAGCAGCGCCACGACGGCAAGGCCGAAGAGGCCCGACAGCAGGCCGCCGGCCACGCCGCGCCCGACGAGAGCCCCCGGGGCGATCGGCTCGCGCCTCGCAACCTCCTCGACCTTGAACTCCGGCTCGCGCACGCCGAGGGGGACGAAGCGCGCCAGCATGACGAGGCCGGGGATGCCGAGCAGGAGCGTGGACAGGTAGAAGATCGGCCAGCCCATCGCGTCCACCGAGAAGCCGGCAATCGGCCCGGCCAGCAGGCGAGGGAGCGCGAAGAGGCTCGAGAAGAGCGCGTACTGCGTGGCCGAGAAGCGCTTCTGGGTCATCCGCAGCAGCAGCACCGAGAAGGCGCCGGTGCCGAGGCCGCCTGTGAACAGCTCGAAGCCGGTGGCGCCGAACATGAGCGGCAGGTTGACGCCCCCCACGATCGCGACCAGGTAGTAGCCGACGTTCGAGAAGATCTGGAGGAAGCCGAACACCCAGAGCGAGTGGCCGAGGCCGACGAGCGTGGTGATCCAGCCGCCGATGAAGGCGCCGGCAATGGTGGCGATCATCCCGATCGTGGCGAGCGCGATGCCGCGCTGGTCGGCGTTGTAGCCCATGTCGATCAGGAACGGGCGCGTCAGCGCCTGCGTCAGCTGGTCGCCGAGCTTGTAGAGCAGCACGAAGGCGAGCATCTCGAGCGCGCGATGCCGGGCGAGGAAGCCCAGGAACGGCAGCCAGACCGCTTCGCGCAGCGTGCGGGGGGCCACCTGGCGCTCTTCGGGCTCGGGCGACTTCCAGCTCAGGAAGAGGATCGGGAGGTAGACCAGGGCGAGCAGGACGTTGACCGCGGGCCAGCCCCACCGGCTGGCCAGCGAGATCGCGCCGCCGCCCGAGACGAGCATGGCCGCGCGGTAGAGCGCGGTGCGCGCGCCGACCGCCGCCCCCTGCTCCTCCTTGCGCAGCACCTCGACCGCGTACGCGTCGATGGCGATGTCCTGCGAGGCCGACGCGAGCGCGATGGCGAGGGCGATCGCGCCGACCACCCAGATCGCCTCGGGCCGGTGGCCGACGCCGGCCAGCAGCAGGCCGAACACCGCGAGGGCCAGCTGGGTCACGGCCATCCAGCCGCGCCGGCGCCCCCAGAAGGGGGGCACGTAGCGATCCATCAGCGGCGACCAGACGACCTTGAAGGCCCACGGGGCCTGGGCGAGCGTGAACAGGCCGACGAGCCGGATGTCCACGCCGATGTCGCGCATCCAGTCGGGGATCGAGTACCAGACGAGACCGAGCGGCAAGCCGGAGGAGAAGGAGAGAAGGGCCACCGAGGCGGTGCGCCACGAGCGCATCGCACGGATGAGGCTGGCCCAGGCGCCAGGCTGGGTCTGCGGCCGGGTGTTCTGCTGCGTCACCCGGGGAGTATAAGCTGTCGGCAGGCAGCCGACAGCCGACGCCGGCGCTGAGAACCGAAAACCCATGAACACCCGACTTACGCTCTCCGTCGTTGCCACCCTCCTTGCCCTCGGCGCCGCACCAGCGCCTCAGGCGGCCCCCGAGCCCTTCTTCCCGGTGGCCGTCTGGTACAGCGGGGGGAAAGCACGGGCGCCGATGATCGCCCCGCTCGACGCCGGCTCGGAGCAGGCGTGGCGGAACGACCTGCGGACCATCAAGGGGTTGGGATTCAACACCGTCCGCACGTGGGTCGAGTGGAGCCACGGCGAACCGCGCGAGGGCGAGTACCACCTGGAGAACCTCGACCTGATGTTGAGGCTCGCCGAGGAGGCCGGCCTGAAGGTTCTCGTGCAGGTCTACGTGGACTCCGCGCCCGACTGGGTGGGGCGCAAGTACCCGGACGGGCACTTCACCACCCAGGACGGCACGCAGATCAAGTCGCAGGCCGCGCCGGGGTATTGCGTGGACCACCCGGGCGTTCGCGAGGCGCTGCACGGGTTCTTCACCGAGGTGGCGCGCCACGCGTCGGCGAGCCCGGCCTTCTACGCCTACGACCTCTGGAGCGAGCCGGCGGTGATGAACTGGGCCCTCCCGGCCTACGTGCCCAACGCGCAGTTCTGCTACTGCCCTCACACGCAGGCTCGCTTCCGGAAGTGGCTGCAGGAGAAGCACGGCACGCTCGACGCGCTCAACCGAGCCTGGTACCGCACCTACACCGACTGGGAGCAGGTCGAGCCGCCCCGCTTCGGCACGATCCTCACGTATGCCGACTTCATGGACTGGCGCCTCTTCATCGGCGACAAGATCGCGGGCGACCTGAAGGGACGGGCCGACGCGGTGCGGCGCGTGGATCGCTCCAACCCGGTGACCAGCCACGCGCCCAACCCCTCGCCGGTCTTCCGGACGCTGGCCGACGCGATGGACGCGTCGGACGACTACCTGATGAAGCACGCGGTGGACTTCTTCGGTACCAGCTTCTACCCGAAGCTGACCTCTCCCGATCGCGACTTCCCGCTCGAGCGGCGCGCGCTCGTCATGGACATGGTGCGCGCGGTGACCGGCGATCGGGGCTTCTACGTGGGTGAGCTGCAGGCCGGGTACGGCGTCCACGGCGTGATCGCCGGGAACCCGATCACCGGCGCGGATCTGGATCTCTACACGTGGGGGATGGTGTCGCGGGGCGCGCGCGCGATCAGCTACTACGCCTACTACCCGATGAGCACCGGCTACGAGGCGGGCGGGTACGGCCTGATCAACCTCGACGGCACGCTGACCGAACGCAGCCGGCGGGCGGGTACGACCGCGAGGTTGATCGACGCCAACGCCGCGGCCCTGCTCTCGAGCCGTCCCCAGCCCGCCGAGGTGGCGGTGGTCTTCAACCCGCTCGTGCCGTTGCTGGGCGGCGAGCAGGCGTACGGCGACCGCCGCTCCATCCACCGGGCCGTCGCCGGCTACCACCGCATGTTCTTCGAGCGGAACATCCCGGTCGAGTTCCCGAGCGCGCGCGAGCTCGATGCCGCGGCGCTTGCGCGCTACAAGCTGGTGATCGTCCCCTACCCGATCCTGCTGACGGCGCAGATGGCGAAGGCGCTCGAGCAGTACGTCGCCGGCGGTGGGCGGCTCTTCGTCGAGGCGCGTCCCGGCTGGCAGGACGAGCGGGGCCATGCCGAGCCGATTCTCCCGGGCTTCGGGTGGCACGAGATGATTGGCGTGCGCGAGACGACGGTGCTGCCGGTGAAGGAGGTGGAGATCCGCTGGGGCGATCGCCGCTTCCCGGGAACCGGCTTCGCCGAGCACTTCGAGCGCCTCGACCCTGGTGCCCGTGTGGTGGCGACCTACCCGGACGGGCAGCCGGCCGCCTACGAGCGCGAGCACGGCAAGGGGCGCGCGCTGCTGCTGGGAACCTTTGCCGGTGAGCGCAACCAGCTCGAGCCGATCGCGATGCACCCGCTGGCCGACGCCCTGGTTGACTGGGCGGAAATCACCAGGCCGAACCTGAGGTCGACGGCGTTCGTGGAGCTGCGGCGGATGACCGGGCCGTCGGCCGACTTCGTCTTCCTGCTCAACCACGGCGCCGCCGCCGCCGAGGTCGATCTGTCTGTGCCCTTGACGGCGGCACCGTCTGCCATCCGCGAACTCGTGACGGGCAAGACGCTGCGCCCCTCGGGGGCGGCCTTTGTCGTCAAGGCGACGATTCCCGGCGAGACCGTGCGGGTGTACCGCCTGGACCGCCCATGACGTCCTTCGCGGTTCAATCCGCCCGCAGCGCGACGATTGGGTCGAGGCGCGAGGCGCGGCGTGCCGGGATGTAGCTGGCGGCCAGCGCGATGGCTGCGAGCACGGCCGAGACGGCGAGATAGGTCACCGGGTCCCAGGCGCCGACGCCGAACAACAGCGCCGACATCAGGCGCGTGAGCGCCGCCGCGGCGGCCACCCCCACAAGCACCCCCGCCCCGGTCAGCACCAGGCCGTGTCGCACGAAGAGGCCGCTCACGTTCTCGCGCTGCGCGCCGAGCGCCATGCGGATGCCGATCTCCCGGGTGCGCTGCACGACCATGTAAGCGATCACACCGTAAATCCCGACCATGCCCAGCGACAGCGCCACCGCGGCGGCGATGCCGAGCATGACCAGGGCGAACGAGGTCTGCGCCATCGACTCGGAGCGAATCTCCTCGAGCGTGCGGGCAGCGGCGAGCGGAACGTTCCGGTTGACCGACCAGACCGCGCGCTGGATCTCGGCCAGCAGCGTCGGCGACCCGGCCCGCGGCGATCGCACGGCGTACGACATCGTTCGTGGGGCGAAGGTGCCTTCCTCCCAGAGGCTCTTCGAGAGCATCGGCCAATAGACCATCGGCGGCGCCGGCCGCGCGAGCCCATCGTCGCGCTCGTCGCCGACGACCCCGACGATCTGGCGCCACTCCTGCGGGCCCGAGCGGATCCGCTTGCCGAGCGCGTCGGCGGGGTCCCTCCAGTACTCGCGCGCGAACGCTTCGTTGACGATGGCCACCAGCGCGAGGCCATAGTTGTCGTCCCACGTGAAGTCGCGGCCGGCGACGACGCGGTTGCCCATCGTCTCGAAGTAGCCGGGCGCGGCGAACTTCATGCGCCGGATTGGTGGAAACCGTCCCGGCGCGAGCGGGAACTCCTCGACGACGACCGGGTCGTTGTTGCCGCCGGCCATGGTGAGGGCCGAGCACTGGCTGACGGCGGTGACGCCCGGGAGCGTGCGGAGCTTCCGTGCGATCCCTTCGTGCAGCCGCGCGACCGCCACCGCGTCGTCCTCGGGCGCCTCGGGCACCGACACGCGGAACGTCAGTACCTCCTCGGGGCGCGAGAACCCCGGCTGCACGCGGCGCAGTTCCTGGAAGGTGCGGATCATCAGCCCCGCAGCCACCAGCAGCACGAGCGCCATCGCGATCTCACCCACGACGAGCGCGCTGCGGGCGCGGTTCCGCTGCCGGCCGTCGCTCGCCGACCGCCCGCCGTCCTTCAGCCCGGCGAGGACGCGCGGGGTCGAGAAGCGGACGAGCGGCAAGAGGCCGAACACCAGGCCGGCGGCCAGCGACAGGACGAGCGCGAACAGCAGCACCACCGGGTCGATCACGATCTCGCGGAGGCGCGGCAGCCCGTCGGGCGCCAGGGCCAGGAGGACGCGGATCCCGGCGTACGCGAAGCAGGAGCCGAGCACGCCCCCCAGCAACGACAGCGTCAGGCTTTCGCCCAGCAGCCCGCGGGCAATCAGCGACGGGCGGGCGCCAAGCGCGCTCCGCACGGCCAGCTCCTGGTGCCGCCCCTCGGCGCGAACGAGGAACAGGTTCGCCACGTTCGCGCACGCGATCAGCAGGACGATGCCGACCGTGCCGAACAGCACCCAGAGAACGTCGCTCACGTCGCCGATCACGTCGGCGGCCAGCGGGCGGACGTTCGGCGCCATGCGCACCTCTTCCATCATCTTCCGCGTGAAGCCCGGCGGAAGGGGGAAGCGATCGAGGATCATCGGGATCATCCGCGCGATGTCGGCGTTCGCCTGCTCCACCGTCACGCCAGGCTTCAAACGCGCGATGCCGCGGTAGTTGAAGTGCCCGACGAACTCGTCCGAGCGGTTCAACCGCATGGGCAGCAGGAGATCGGGTTCCTGGTCGAGGAACTGGAAGCTGCGGGGCAGCACGCCGACGATCTCGTGCGGCTGGCCGTTGACGAGAATCGGCCTGCCGACGACGCCCGCGTCGGCGTTGAAGCGGCGCTCCCAGTAGCCGTAGGTCAGCATGGCCGTGGCGGGGCCGGCCGGCGAGTCGTCCTGCCTGGTGAAGCGGCGGCCGAGATGCGGCGCGATCCGCAGGATCGGGAGCGTGCCGTCGGTCACCATGAGGGCCGGCACCCTCTCGGGGTCGCTCAGCCCGGTCACCGTCACCATGCTGTTCTGCCACAGGCCGATGTCCTCGAAGGTGCGGCCCTCTTCGCGGTATGTGAGGTAGGTAGCCGGCCCCTGCGGCAGCATCTCGACGTTGATGCCGGGCGCCGAGTGCCACACGGCCACGAGCCGCTCCGCGTCGGGGTACGGCAGCGGCTTCAGCAACACCCCGTAGACCACGCTGAACATTGCCGTGCTCGCCCCGATGCCCAGCGCGAGCGTGAGCAGCGTGACCGAGGTGAAGAGCGGACTGCGAAAAAGGGCGCGAAGGATTCGAAACAGGCTTCTGGGCAGCATCACACCTGCTTATACGCGCGGCAGCGTTAGCCGGTTCAAAGGCGGTCCCGGCGGGACGGGCCGCCGGTGTATCATCACGGTTCCGCCGCTGACGACATCTCGACACGGAGCCATCGATGCCTGATGCCGTGGTCCTCAAGAATCTGACGAAGACCTTCGGGGAGACCGTCGCGGTCCGCGGCCTCGACCTCGTCGTCCCGCAGGGGGCCTTGTACGGGGTCATCGGGCCGAACGGCGCCGGCAAGACGACGACCATCCGGATGATCCTGTCGATTCTCTTCCCGGACAGCGGCGAGCTGCAGGTGCTGGGGCACCGGTCCGCCCTGGAGGCCAAGGATCGCATCGGCTACCTGCCCGAGGAGCGAGGGCTCTACAAGAAGATGCGGGTGGCCGAGTTCCTCTTGTACCTGGCGCGCCTGAAGGGAATGGACGGGGCCGGCCTGCCCAGGCAGGTGGACGCCTGGCTCGATCGGGTCGGGCTTCTCGGGGCGGCGCGCAAGCGATGCGAGGAACTGTCGAAGGGGATGCAGCAGAAGGCGCAGTTCATCGCGGCGGTGATCCACCGCCCCGACCTGCTCATCCTCGACGAGCCGTTCAGCGGCCTCGACCCGGTGAACCAGCGGCTGCTGCGCGACCTCGTGCTCGAGGAGCACCGCCGCGGCGCAACCATCCTCTTTTCCACGCACATCATGGTCCAGGCCGAGCAGTTGTGCGATCACGTCGTGATGATCCATCGCGGCGAGAAGGTGCTCGACCAGCCCCTGAGCACGATCGGGTCGTCGTTCGATCCCCGCAGCATCCTGTTCGAGCCGCTCGACCCGGCCGCCGACGTCTCGGTGCTGCATCATCTGCCCGGCGTCCGGGGCGTGGCGCGCGAGGGCTCCGCGTGGGACGTCGCGCTGTCCGAGACAGCCGAAGCCGGCGAGGTCCTCAAGGCGATCGTGACGACCATCACCCCGGCGCGGATCGAGGTGCGGCGGCCGACGCTCGAGGACGTCTTCGTCGGCATCGTGGCGGGGACGGGGGCAGGCGCCGGGTCGGCCGCGCTGCGCCAGGCGCTGCGCGACGAAGACGCGCAGGAGGTGGGGCGGTGAAGAAGACGCTCTACGTGGCCGCTCGCGAATTCACGGCGACCGTGATGACCAAGGGGTTCGTCTTCGGCGTGCTGGTCACCCCGGCCATCATCGCCGTCGTCGTCTACTTCATGCCGCGGATGATGAACCGGACGCCGCCGAAGATCGAGGGGCGCGTCGCGATCGTGGACGCTACCGGCCGGGTGGCCCGGCCGTTCGCCGAGCACCTGACGCCGGAAGCGTTTGCCAAGGCGCGTGAAGACGCCAGGCGCCGGATAGCCGAGCGCACCGAGGGTGTGCGAAGAAGCGTGTCGGGCACCCCGGGCGCCTCCGAAGCGATCGAGCAGTCGGTGGAGGCAGCGCTGGGCGAGCTGCCGCAGATCGAGCTGGAGGTGTTGCCGGCGGATGCGGACCCGGAGCAGGCGAAAAGCCTGCTCGCGTTGGCGCCTCGCGACCGCCAGCCGGACCCGCACCAACGGATCGCGCTCGTGATCGTGCATCCCGACGCCGTGGAGCCGCACGGGCAGGGGCGCTACGGCAGCTACGACCTGTTCGTGAGGGCAAAGCTCGACGATCGCCTGGTCGACCACCTGCACGACGGCTTGCGCGACGCCATCGTCGCGGCGCGGCTGCACGCGGCCGGCATGGACCCGTCGCGCGCCGAGGGGCTGACCGAGGTCCGCCGGCCGACCTCGCGCACGGTGACGGCCGCCGGCGAGGCTGCCACCAACGAGGTGCTGAACATCCTGCTGCCGGCGGCGTTCATGGGATTGCTGCTGGTGTCGGTGATCACGAGCGGCCAGTACCTGCTCACATCGACGGTCGAGGAGAAGTCAACGCGCGTCGTCGAGGTGCTGCTCTCGGCCATCTCGGCCCGCGAGCTGATGACGGGCAAGATCATCGGGCAGATGGCCGTCGGCCTCGTGGTGCTCGGGCTCTACGCGGGGCTCGGTATCCTGGCCCTGTTCTCGTTCGCCGCCCTGGGCGTGCTCGACCCGATGCTCATCACCTTCCTCCTGGTCTTCTTCGTGCTCGCCTACTTCTCCTACGCGGCGATGATGGCGGCCATCGGGGCGTCAGTGAGCGAGATGCGCGAGGCCCAGAGCCTCATGACGCCCGTGATGCTCTTCATCATGATCCCCTGGATCCTGTGGATGCCGATCAGCCGGGATCCGAACTCGCTGATGGCGATCGCCCTGAGCTACATCCCGCCGGTGAGCAACTTCGTCATCCTGCTGCGCCTCACCTCGAGCAGCCCGCCGCCGATGTGGCAGGCCTGGCTGGCGGTGGCCGTCGGGGCCGCGGGCGTCTACGTTCTGCTGTGGTTCGCCGGCAAGGTGTTCCGCGTCGGGCTGCTGATGTTCGGCAAGCCGCCCACGCTCGGGACGCTGATCCGGTGGGCCAGGATGTCGTGATGAGCCAGGCCGAGCCGGAGGGCGTCACCGGCGCGGACCGGCTTCAGTCGTCATCTCTTCCGATTTCCACGACGCTCGCGTACACCCGTCTTCCGCGAAGCTCGCCCGTGACGCGCACGTAGCGACCGTTGTCCACGTGGCGACAGTTGCCGGAACGGAAGCTCGTTGCCGCATCGGTCTCGACCGAACGCCCCTCGAGCCGGAACTCCAGGTTCGGGCAGGAACCCCGGAGGTGATCCACCCGGCCCGACAGGCTGACCTCCCCGGGTGTCGGGGAAGGCGCAGGTGGTGGGGAAGGCGCGGGTGGCGGGGCGGGTGGTGGCGCGGCGGGCGCGCCGGCCTGGTCCACCCTCCAAGGCTGGCCGGCAACGGTTACGGTTGCCGACCTTGCGGTCCCCGGGTTCGGCGCGACCAGGAACTCGGCGGTGCCGGTGCCCGTCCCGGATCCCCTCGACACTTCGATCCAGGCTGCTGAACTCGCCGTCCATGCGCAGCCCGAAGGCGCCTCGACCGTCACGCTCACGCGACCGCCCGTATGGGGGACCGCGACCGACGTGGTGGCGAGGCTATACCGGCACGGCGCCGGCTCCTGCTTCAGCCCGACGCGTGCGTCGTTGACGAGGATGTCGCCCGAGCGGGGCGTGGCGGCGGCGTTGGGCGAGACACGGACGGTGAGGGTGCCGGCCCCCTGGCCCGAGGACGGGCTGACGACGGCCCAGCTCGCCTCGCTGCTGGCGGTCCAGCCACACTCGCGGGCGGCGCTGACGGAGACTCTGACCTGCGCTCCCTCTGCCGGGACCGACGTGGGAACGCCCGATACCGTGGTCTGGCACTTCGGGGCGGCCGGGCCGACGAGCTGCGCCGATCCGCTACCGCACGCCACTGCCAGGAGCGCAGCGACGATGGCGGACCGAAGTGGCAGGCTGAACCGGTACTGCACAGCTGGGCCTCGACTGGGCAACTGTGCAGACTTCGTACCGTCGGTCGAGTTGCGGTCCTACTATCGTCTGACCATGCGCACCCCGTAGATCGCTGGCGTTTCGTTGCCGCCCGTGGCCTCGAAGCGAACGGTGACCTTGCGCTTGCCGGCCACCAGCTCGCCCGGGATCGGGTATTCGACGTCGAAGAACTCGCCTTGGCGCTGAGGGCTGATGCGAGGGATGGCGTGCTCGCCGACCTTCGTCCCATCCACCAGCACGTCGGTGCTGCGGTTGGCGCGTTCCTCCGGGTGGTAGGTCACGACCAGCACCATCGGCCGCGACGGGTCCACGGGCAGGTCGACGGAGAAGTAGTCGCTCGCGCGGCGGCCGTGCCGTCCCGCGAGCACGACCGGTGAAGAGCGGCCGATCACGGCGTTCGCGTCGCGTTCGGCCTGCATCTGCCCGGGCTGCGCGAACCCGACGGTCGCCGCCTCGAGCCGACGCTGCTTCGCTTCGGCGGCGCGGACCTCTGCCTGGCGCTGCGCCCACTGCGACGGTGTGTAGAGGTCCCAGTAGGAGGCGTAGACCCGCCGGTGGAGCTGGTAGAACGGGACGAGGTCCACGTCGCGGTCGCGTCCCACTCCCTTGGTGCGGAAGGCGCCGGGCCTCGAGGGGATCGGCTCGATCCACCGGTCGGGCGGCTGCCCGGCCGCGAGGAAGACCGGGGCCGACGGCCGCAGCGCGAAGTTCGCATCCTCGCCGGTCATGCGCTCGGGCAGGGCGCCCAGGTCGCCGGCGAGCACGAGCGGGCCGTTCATGACCGCCACGCGGGAGGGGTTGTCGGGCAGCGGCTCGAGGTGAAGCGCCTTCGGCAGCGTCAGCTCGATCCGATCGCCCGGCGCCCACTCGCGCCGCAGCTCCACGTAGGAGCCCGGCGGCGGAAGGTCCGGTTCGGCCGTCCCGTTCACGACGACGCGGAACCCCTCGCCCGCCCACCACGGACGCCGCAGCGCGACCGTCAACGTCTTCGGCTTCTCCATCGTCAGCGTGAGCGAGGCGTGCGAACCCTCCGGGAAGTCGGTCTCGGTGACCACGCGCACGCCCTCGCGGCGCCACTCGGCAATCGACGACACGTACAGGTTTACCCACAGACGGTCGCCGGCTTCGTAATACAGGCCGTCGGCGTGCAGCGCGTGGCTCTCCATGCCCGAGCCGACGCAGCAGGTGAAGTCCTCGCGCATGTTCTGGTACTCGCGCGCCACGCTGCGCCCGACCGGCACCATGTAGCAGGTGGCGCCGTCGGCCGGATCGATCGAGCCGAGGATGTGGTTGAACAGGGCTCGCTCGTGGAAGTCGGCGTAGCGCACCTGCGGGTCGAGGGCGAACAGCATCCGCGCCATCTTGATCATGTTGTAGACGTTGCACGTCTCGGCGGTCCGCCCCTCCACCATGTCGTTCAGCTTCCCGGGCTCGCCGAAGTACTCGTTGCGGCCGTGGCCGCCGGTCGCGAAGCTGTGGTGGAGCGCCACCTGGTCCCAGAAGAAGGCGGCGGCCGTGAAGTCGGCCTGGCGCCCGGTGTAGAGGTAGCGGGCAAGCGAGCCGATCAGCTTTGGCACGAGCGTGTTCCCGTGCTTCCCGGCCAGGATGTCCTCGCGCCGCGAGAGCGGGCCGACGATCGCGTCGTGGTGGAAGCGGTCGGCCAGTGCCAGCCAGCGCTTGTCGCCGGTGTCGGCGTAGAGATCCACGAGGATCTCGTTCATCCCGCCGAACTCGGTGTTCAGCATCCGCTGCGTCTGCTCGGCGTCGAGCTTCGTCAGCAGCCGCTCGGCCCACTCGGCGAACCTGACCTCGACCTCGAGGGCCCCGCGACTGCCGGTGAAGCGGTACGCGTCGCGCAGCCCCGCGAAGATCTTGTGGAAGACGTACCAGGGCGACCAGAGGCCGTTCAGGTCGAAGCCGCCTGAGCGGATCACCCCCTTGGCCAGTTCCTCCATGCGAACCTTGCCGTCCACGCCGTCGCGGTCGGCCTGCGCGCCGATGTAGCCGTCGCCGTGCTTGTCCTGCACCGCCTTCAGCTCGCTCACGAGGTAGTCGGCGCGTTCCTTGAAGCGCGCGTCGCCCGTGGCGGCGTACATCAGGCTCACCGCCGAGAGGTAGTGCCCCGCGATGTGGCCGGTCAGCTGGCGCCCGGGGCCGTCCCACCCGTTGTAGCCCTCGGCCTTCGGCTCGAGGCCAGCGCTCTTGCGGAGGAACGCCATCATGCGGTCGGGCTCGAGCGACAGCAGGTACTGCGCGTCGAGGTCCTGCGCACGCTTGAGGGGCCCGCCGGTGAGACGGACATCAGAGAGCGGGAGGGGCTGTGCCTTCTGAGCGACCATGGGGGCGGGGCGGGGTGGGGCCTGCGTGGACATGCCGCATCCGATGAGCGATGCGGCGGCAGCGAGGATCGTCAGCAGTCGTGCCATGGCCCGAAATAGTAGTAGATTCGCGGTATGAAGACGATCCTTCGCGTTGCGCTGTGGGCGGTCCTCGCGGCGGCCCTGGCTGCCGGCCCCTCGGGGCAGGCGCCCCGGCACACGTTCGCGCTTGGCGCCGACGACCTCCTCCTCGACGGCCGGCCGTTCCAGATCATCTCGGGTGAACTGCACCCCGCCCGAATTCCCGCCGAGTACTGGCGCCACCGCATCCGGATGGCCAAAGCGATGGGATGCAACACCATCGCGGCCTACATCTTCTGGAACTACCACGAGCCGGTCGAGGGCCGCTTCGACTTTTCCACCGGCACCCGCGACATCGCCCGCTTCGTCCGAATCGCGCAGGAGGAGGGGATGTTCGTCCTCCTGCGGCCCGGCCCCTACGTGTGCGCCGAATGGGATTTCGGCGGCCTGCCCACATACCTGCTGCGCGACCCCGAGCTGAAGATCCGCTGCCTGTACCCGCGCTACATGGAGGCGGCCGAACGGTACATGACCGCGCTGGCGAAGGTGATTCGGCCGCTGCTGGTGACCCGCGGCGGCCCCATCCTGATGGTCCAGCTCGAGAACGAGTATGGGAGCTACGGGAACGACCGGGCCTACATGGCGCGCCTGAAGGACACCTGGGTGAAGCTGGGGATCGACGTACCCTTCTTCACCGCCGACGGTCCCACCCCGCAGATGCTCGAGGCCGGGCACGTTGAAGGGGCGGCCGTCGGCCTCGATTCCGGCGCCCAGGAGAAGCATTGGGAGCTGGCGCGGTCGATCGTCCCTGGCGTTCCCGTTTTCTCGTCCGAGACCTACCCCGGCTGGCTGACGCACTGGGGTGAGCAGTGGGCGCGACCCTCGCTCGACGACCTGAAGAAGGAGGTGGCCTTCCTGCTCGGCGCGAAGAAGTCGTTCAACTTCTACGTGCTGCACGGCGGCACCAACTTCGGCTTCACCGCCGGCGCGAACTCGGGCGGGAAGGGGTACGAGCCCGACGTCACCAGCTACGATTACGACGCGCCGGTGAGCGAGCAGGGGCTGCCGACGCCGAAGTACCACGCGCTTCGCCAGATGATCGGAGAGGCCCTCGGACGGCCGCTGCCGCCGATTCCCGATCCCATCCCGGCGGTTGATGTGCCCGAGTTCCCGATGAAGCCGCACGCTTCTCTCTGGAACCACCTGCCAACACCGATCGCCTCGGTGCAGCCTCGCCCGTTCGAGATGTACGGCCAGGACCAGGGGCTCGTGCTGTACCGGACCAGGCTCGTCGGCAGGAAGAGCGGGCGGCTGCAGGTGACCGACCTCCACGACTACGCGCTGGTGCTCGTGGACGGGGCGCTGGTGGGCACGATCGACCGGCGGCTGGGCGAGAAGACGATCGAGCTGCCGGCCACCACCAACCCGATGCCGGTGCTCGACATCCTGGTGGAGGGGATGGGGCACATCAACTTCGCACAGGAGATGATCGACCGCAAGGGGATCACGGAGCGGGTGACCCTCTCGGGGATGACACTGATGAACTGGGAGGTCTTCCTGCTCCCGCTCGAGGACCGGTGGGTGGTGTCACTGCCGGAAGGAGCGATCGACTCGCGTCCCGGAAGTTTCTTCCGCGGCACCTTCCGCCTCGATACGCCGGCCGACACCTTTCTCGACTTGAGCGGCTACAGGAAGGGGGTCGTGGGGGTGAACGGCCACAATCTCGGCCGGTTCTGGGACATCGGCCCGCAGACGCGCCTCTACTGCCCGGCGCCCTGGCTGAAGGCCGGCGAGAACGAGGTGATCGTCTTCGACCTGCACCAGAAGGAGGCGAAGCCGATGAGGGGCTTCAGGAAAGCTGACAGCTGACAGCCGACGGCTACCCCACCCATACCCTGGCATTCCTGAACAGGCGCATCCAGGGGCTGTCCTCGCCCCAGCCCTCGGGGTGCCACGAGAGCTGCACGGTGCGGAACACGCGCTCGGGGTGCGGCATGAGGGCGGTGAAGCGGCCGTCGGCGGTGGTGACGGCCGTGAGACCGCCGGCCGACCCGTTCGGGTTGAGCGGGTAGATCTCGGTCGGCCGCCCGCGGTTGTCCACGTAGCGGGCGGCCGCGACGACGAGCGCGGCGTCGGCGGGGCGGTCGAACACCACGAGCCCCTCGCCGTGGGCCGTGACGATCGGGAGCCGGCTGCCCTCCATCCCCCGGAAGAAGATGGAGGGGCTCGGCAGGATCTCGACCGTCACCAGGCGCGCCTCGAACTGCTCCGAGGCGTTCTTCACGAACCGCGGCCACGCGGCCGCGCCCGGGATCAGCTCCTTCATCGCCGCCATCACCTGGCAGCCGTTGCAGACGCCGAGCGCGAAGGTGTCGCGGCGCTCGAAGAACGCCGAGAACTCCTCGCGGGCGCGCGGGTTGTAGAGCGTGGTCTTCGCCCATCCCTCGCCGCCGCCCAACACGTCGCCGTAGGAAAACCCCCCGCAGGCGGCAAGCCCGACGAAGGAGGCAAGCGAGACACGCCCGGCGATGATGTCACTCATGTGGACATCGTGCGACTCGAAGCCGGCGCGGTCGAAGGCCGCCGCCATCTCCACCTCGCCGTTGACCCCCTGGTCGCGCAGGATCGCGATCGCGGGCCGCGCGCCGCGAGCGATGAACGGCGCCGACACGTCTTCGGACACGTCGAAGGTGACGTGGGGTGAGATTCCGGGGTCGTTCGCGTCGAGGATCCGGTCGTACTCCTGCTGCGCGCAGGCGGGGTTGTCGCGAAGCGTCTGCATCTGCCAGGTGGTTTCGCTCCAGACCCGGTGGAGGGCGACGCGGCCTTCGCGGAACAGCTCCTCCCCGTCCCGCCGAACCACGACGACGTCGTCGCCGTTTGGCTTCCCGACGATGCGCGCGTTCAACCGGTGACGCTCGAGCGCGGCAAGCACGGCCTCGAGGTCAGTGTCCCGCACCTGCAGCACCGCCCCCAGTTCCTCGGCGAAGAGCTGGCCGAGCATTCCAGCCGGCGACCCGGGCAGATCGACGGTGACGCCGGTGTGGCCGGCAAACGCCATCTCGCACAGCGTGACGAGCAGGCCTCCGTCCGACCGGTCGTGGTAGGCGAGCACGAGGTCGGCCGCGCGAAGCTCGGCCAGCGCGGCGAAGAACCTCCGGAGTGCGGCGGGGTCGTCGAGGTTCGGCGCCTCGTTTCCCGTCTGGCAATAGACCTGTGCCAGCACCGACCCGCCCAGCCGGGCCTGGCCGCCGGCCAGATCGACGAGGACGAGTGAGGTGGGGCCGCGGTCGGTCCGCAGCTGCGGCGTCCAGGTGCCTCGCACGTCGCCGCAGGGGGCGAACGCCGAGACGATCAGCGAGAGGGGCGAGACCACCTCCTCGCGGCGGCCGTCCTCTTCCCACGCGGTCCGCATCGACATCGAGTCCTTGCCGACCGGGATGCTGATGCCGAGCGCCGGGCACAGCTCGGTCGCGACGCTCCTGACCGTGTCGTACAAGGCGGCGTCCTCGCCGGGCGCGCCCGCGGCCGCCATCCAGTTGGCCGACAGCTTCACCAGCGACAGGTCGGTCACCGGCGCCGCGGCCAGGTTGGTGAGCGCCTCGCCGACGGCCATCCGCCCGGAGGCCACGGCGTCGATCACGGCGACTGGGGCGCGCTCGCCGATGGCGAACGCCTCGCCTGCGTACCCCTCGAACGACAGGAGGGTCGTCGCGCAGTCGGCCACCGGGGCCTGCCAGGGCCCCACCATCTGGTCGCGGGCGCAGAGGCCGCCGACGGTCCGGTCACCGATGGTGATGAGGAAGGTCTTGTCGGCGACCGCGGGAGCGCGCAGCACCCGGTCGAGGGCCT
>JARKSS010000135.1 GCA_029974175.1 Vicinamibacterales bacterium | reverse complement strand
GGCCGCGCTTTCCGACGTGCAGCGGCGCGCGCGGCGGGCCGGCGTGGCCGCCTGCCTCACCAAGCCCGTCAAGCAGTCGGATCTCTTCGACGCTATCCTCGCGACGATCGCCCCGGCCCCCTGAGAGCAGCGAGGGGAGGCGGCAGCGGCACGGGGCGGGGCGGCGCGGCGCCGCGGAGGGGGCCGCGTGCTCGTGGCCGAGGACAATCCCACCAATCAGAAGCTCGTCGTCCTGCTGCTGGAGCAGCAGGGATACCAGGTGGTGCTGGCCGCCAACGGGGAAGAGGCGGTGGCCCGTTCGGCCGAACAGCCGTTCGACCTGATCCTGATGGACGTCCAGATGCCCCGGTTGAGCGGCATCGAGGCAACCGTCGCGATTCGCGAGCGGGAGCGCGGCACCGGCGTCCACGTGCCGATCGTCGCCCTGACGGCGCACGCCATGTCGGGCGATCGGGAGCGGTGCCTGGCAGCCGGCATGGACGGCTACGTCGCCAAGCCGCTGCGATCGAACGAGCTGTTCGCGGCCATCGACGCCTTGCTCGGCCCGGCGGGCAGCCCCGGGACGCCCGCTACTCCGGAGGCGGCCGCACCCGAGGCCGGACCTCTCGATGCCGCCTCGCTGCTGGCGGGGTTCGGCGGCAACCGCACCCTGCTCGGTGAAGTGATCGACATGTTCCTCGCCGACACCCCGAGGCTCCTGTCCGAGGCGCGGGGCGCGCTCGAACGGGGCGACGCCGCGGCACTGGCGGCCTCGGCCCACGCGCTGAAAGGATCGCTGGGGCTCTTCGCGCAGACCGGCGGCGCCTACGAGGCGGCCCGCTCGGTCGAGTTGGCCGCGCGCGCCGGCGACCTGCTCGGAAGCGCCGGCCGCTTCCCGGAACTGGAGGAGGCGGCGAGGCAGCTGAGCGAGGAGGTCCAGGCCATTCGCCGGTCGTTGCAGGAGCCCTGAGGCGCCCACCTCTGCACAGCCTCGGGCGACCACAAGGGTCGCCCCTACGGCCGGTTTGTGTAGACTGTCTATTCAATATTGAGTAGACTGCCTACACTATGCAGCGGCAGCCGTCACGCCTGGAGCTGCTCCAGGGCACGCTCGAGCTCATCATCCTTCGCACCCTCCTGGCGGGCCCGGCGCACGGTCACGCCATCGCGAAACACATCCAGCGGACCTCGGAAGACCTGCTCCAGGTCGAGACGGGTTCCCTGTACCCGGCGCTCCACCGCCTGGAAGCGAAGGGCTGGGTTGCAGCGTCCTGGGAGAAGTCCGACAAGGGCAAGCGCGCAAGGTGCTACCGCCTGACGGCGCTCGGGCGGCGTCAGCTGGCGGCCGAGCACTCGAAGTGGGAGGCGTTCAGCCGCGCCATGGGCCTGATCCTGAAACCGGCCGCGCAGGAGGAAGGGCGGTGAGACCGTTCTTGCGGAAGCTGGGCTGGCTCATCCGCCGGCGCGACAAGGAAGCCGAGCTGAGCGAGGAGCTGCAGTTCCACCTCGATGAGGAAGCGGACGAGCGCCGCGCCGAGGGCCTGACCGACGACGAGGCGCGGCGGGCGGCACGGCGTGCGCTGGGCAACCTCACGCTCGTGCGCGAAGACACCCGCGCCGCCTGGGGATGGACGATCCTGGAGCAGCTCGGCCAGGACGTGCGCTACGCGCTGCGGACGATGGCCGCCAACCGGCTGTTCACGGTGCTGATCGTCCTGTCGCTCGGGCTCGGCATCGGGGCCAACACGGCGATCTACAGCTTCGTGGACGCCATCCTGTTGCGCTCGCTCCCCGTCACGGATCCCGAGTCCCTCGTCGTTTTGAACTGGCACGCGAAGGGCGAGCGAGTCCCCGTCATGCGCTCGATGAGCGGCAGCACGTGGGGCGACTCGTCGGCGGGTACGACGGCCGGTGTCTTCCCGTTCCCGGTCTTCGAACTCCTCCGCACGAAGGAGACTGTCTTCTCGAGCGTGTTCGCGCACTTCCGGTACTGGCAGACCAGGAGCGTGAACGTCACGATCGGCGGAGAAGCCGACCTGGCGGGCGGCTGGCACGTGTCGGGCGGGTACTTCGGCGGGCTCGGCGTCCGCCCCGCGGCCGGACGGCTGATTGGGGACAGCGACGACAAGCCCGGTGCGCCCGCGGTCGCGGTCGTGAGCTACGCCTTCTCCCAGCGCCGCTTCGGGGGCCCGGCGGGTGCCGCCGGCGCGTCGATCCTGATCGACAACCTCCCGTTCACGGTCGTCGGTGTCACGCCGCCCGGGTTCTTCGGGGCGGATCCCGCGGCCAACCCCGACGTCTACCTGCCGTTGCACGCGCTGGAGTACCTGGGCGCCGGCAAGCAGTTCGGCTTCGATCCGTCGGCCTACGGGGCCGAGCACTACTACTGGATCCAGATCATGGGCCGCCTCCGCCCGGGAGTGACGCGCGCCCAGGCACAGGCGGCCCTGGCCCCGGTCTTCCATCAATGGGTCGCCGGCACCGCGACCAACGATCGCGAACGCGCGAACCTGCCCGCGCTCGTCGTCACGGACGGGGCGGGCGGCCTGGAGAGCTTGCGGCGCCGGTATTCCGAGCCGCTCTACGTCCTGCTCGCGCTCGTCGGGCTGATCCTCGCCCTGGCGTGCGCCAACGTGGCCAACCTGCTCCTGGCGCGGGCGTCGGCCAGGAGGCGCGAAATGGCAGTGCGCCTGAGCATCGGCGCGGGCCGCTCGCGGATCGTGCGCCAGCTCCTCACCGAGAGCGTCCTGCTCGCGTTGCTCGGCGGGGCCGTGGGCGTCCTCGTTGCCCTGTGGGGCATGCGCTTCCTCACTCTCCTGCTGGCGAACGGCCGGCCCGACTTCACGCTGCACGCGGTGATGAACTGGCGCGTGCTGGGCGTGGCCGCCGCGCTGTCGGTGGCCACGGGCGTGCTCTTCGGCCTGGCGCCGGCACTGCAGGCCACGCGCGTGGACCTGGGTTCGGCGTTGAAGGCGGCGCGCACGGATCGGTTCCGCCCGATGATCCGGCTGCACCGGGTTCGCCCGGCCCACCTGCTCGTCGCGTTCCAGATTGCCGTCGCGATGATCATCGTCGTGGCGGCGGGGCTCTTCGTGCGCACGTTGTCGAACCTGCAGTCGATCGAGCTCGGGTTCGATCGCCACAACGTGCTGCTCTTCCAGGTGGACGCCAGCAAGGCGGGCCGCACCGACCCGGAGGTCGTCTCGTTCTACCGGGACCTTCGCGACCGGCTTCGCGACGTTCCCGGTGTCCGCGACGTCAGCCTGTCGGAAGACTCGCTGATCAACGCCGGCACCGGCCTGCCCCTCACCCTTGACGGCGAGCGGCTCCAGGTTGGCGATCACATCCTGAACGTCGGGCCGGAGTTCTTCCGGACCATGCAGATCCCGGTGCTGGCGGGCCGCGACTTCCGCGACGCCGACCGGCGCGGCTCGCCGGCCGTGGCGGTGGTGAACGAGGCGTTCGCGAAGGCCGTCTTCGGCCGCCGCAACCCGCTGGGACGGCACATCGTTCTCTGGGAGGGCGACAAGCCGGCGCGCGACATGACCATCGTCGGCGTCTGCGGCAACGCGCGGTACGGCAGCCTGACGAGGGAGTTCGCCCCGGTCGTCTACATGCCGTACGACCAGGGCTACCCGCGGCCGGGCCAGATGGTGTTCGCGCTGCGCACGCAAGGCGACCCGCTCGCCTACGTGGGTGCGGTCCGCGAGATCGTGCGCCGGACCGACCCGCGCGTGCCCGTGGCGGAGGTGCGCACGCAGGTGGCGGACATCAACCGCACGATCAACCAGGAGATCACGTTCGCGCGCCTGTGCAGCGCGTTCGCGGTCCTCGCGCTCGTGATCGCGTGCGTGGGCCTCTACGGCGCCGTTTCCTACAACGTGGCCCGGCGAACGGGGGAGATCGGCATCAGGATGGCGCTCGGCGCGCAACGAGGCGGCGTCGTGCGGATGGTGCTGCGCGAAGTGCTCGCCCTGGCAGCCGTCGGGTTGGCGGCAGGCCTCGCCGTGGCGCTGGCCTCGTCGCGGTTCGTCGCGTCGTTCCTCTACGGCCTGACACCCAACGACCCGGTGGCCCTGGCGCTGGCCGCGGCGATCCTGATGGCCGCCGTGCTGGCCGCGGGGTACGCCCCTGCCCGGAGGGCCTCGCGAATCGACCCGGTGACGGCCCTTCGGGCCGAGTAGGGCGGGCGAAGGCGCCTATCGCTGGCTTGCCAGCCGTAGCTCACCGAGGAAAGTGGCAAGCCGGAAGGTGAGCGAAGGCTGGCGGAGGGAGAGGGATTCGAACCCCCGGTCCGGTTGCCCGGACTGCGGTTTTCAAGACCGCCGCCTTCGACCGCTCGGCCATCCCTCCGACGCGTCCAGTTTACGCGAACCGCCTTCTATCGGGACAAGCCCTCTGCGCCTCCGCGTCTCCGCGTTGAACGTGGTCCTGGATGCAGCGTGACAGTGTGATCGCCCCTATTTCCCCGGCTCGATGACCTCTCGCCCGTCCATGAACGGCCGCAGGGCCTCGGGGATCACGATCGAGCCGTCCTTCTGCTGATAGTTCTCGATGACGGCGATGAGCGTGCGGCCCACGGCAAGGCCCGAGCCGTTCAGCGTGTGGACGTGCTCGGCCTTGCCCTTCCCCTCGGGGCGGAACTTGATGTTCGCCCGCCGCGCCTGGAACGCCTCGGTGTTGCTGCAGGAGGAGATCTCGCGGTAGGTCTTCTGGCTCGGCAGCCACACCTCGATGTCGTAGGTCATCGCCGAGGCGAAGCCCATGTCGCCGGTGCAGAGGCGCACCGTGCGGTACGGCAGGCCGAGGCGGACGAGCACCTGCTCGGCGTCGCGCGTGAGCCCCTCGAGCTCGTCGTAGGAGCGATCGGGCGCGGCGAACTTCACCAGCTCCACCTTGTCGAACTGGTGCTGGCGGATCAGGCCGCGCACGTCCGCGCCGTAGGAGCCGGCCTCGCTGCGAAAGCAGGGCGTGTAGGCGCAGTACTTGAGCGGCAGGCGCCGGCCGTCGAGGATCTCGCCGCGATAGAGGTTGGTGACCGGCACCTCCGCGGTCGGGATCAGGTACAGGTCCCAGTCGCCGGCCACCTTGAACAGGTCCGCCTCGAACTTCGGCAGGTTCCCCGTGCCGGTGAGCGCCGCCGCGTTCACGAGGAACGGCGGCTCGATCTCGGTGTAGCCGTGCTCGCGCGTGTGCAGCGCGAGCATGAAGTCGATCAGCGCGCGCGACAGCCTCGCGCCGTCGCCCACCAGGTACGCGAAGCGGGCGCCCGACACGCGCGCGGCCCGCTCGAAGTCGATGATGCCGAGCGCGGGGCCGAGGTCCCAGTGCGCCTGCGGCTCGAAGTCGCAGGCGCGCGGCTCGCCCACCCGCCGCACCGCGAGGTTGTCGGCGGCGCTCTTCCCGCACGGCACGCCGGCGTGCGGGCGGTGCGGGGGCG
>JARKSS010000131.1 GCA_029974175.1 Vicinamibacterales bacterium | reverse complement strand
TCTACGCCGGTGGAGGGCCCGCCCTGAACGTCTACAGGTGGGATCGCGGCGGGGACGACCAGACCGATACCGAGCCCGGCTTCAACATCCTGTTCGGCATTCAGCACTACCGGGGCGTGTTCACCGAGTTCAAGGTGGGGCTCATCGACAGCCCCGAGATCAAGTTCGGACTCGGCTTCACGTTCTGACGCCGGCGTGAACGGGGGCAGGGAAGGGAGAGGCCGGCGTCCTATCCTTCCCCTTCCTCGCCCTTCGTCTTGCCCCGCTCGGGAACCTTCCCCTGGTTTTCTCGCTCCTCCCGCATCGGCCGGTTGGTGATCCCGGCCCCCGGTTGCGCAGAGCCACCCTTGTCGTCGCGGGGGTTCTCGCTTCCCGGCACGGCTGGCTTGTGCGGTTCGCTCAGCTGGCCCGCCCCGTGCTCCATGTCAGCGGCGGCCGGTACGTTCAAGTTCTCCCGCGAGCCCTCCGCCTTCTCCTGCTCCTGCTCCCCCGGCTTGTCCTGCTGCACCATCGCGCCCTCCACGGTACGAAAAACGACTGGTTCAACGGCCGACCCGGGTAGAAGGCAAGGGATGTACCGGGTACAATCGGATCACAATGACCAGCCACAACTCGTTCGGCACCGAGGCCGAACTCCAGCTGGCCGGCGCACCGGTCTTGGTGTACAGCCTGGCGCGGCTGGAGCAGGCAGGGTTCCCGCGAGTCGGGCGCCTGCCGTACTCCCTCAAGGTCCTGCTCGAGAATTTGCTGCGCCACGAGAACGGGCGTTTTGCCACGCCCGACGACGTGCAGGCGCTCGCCTCGTGGGATCCCGCACGGGGGGAAAGGCGTGAGATCGCGTTCACGCCTGCCCGCGTCTTGCTGCAGGACTTCACCGGGGTGCCGGCGGTGGTCGATCTCGCGGCCATGCGCGACGGGATCGTCCGGCTGGGCGGTGATCCGGCGCGCGTGAACCCCCTGCAGCCGGTGGAGCTGGTCATCGATCACTCGGTGCAGGTGGACTACCACGCCCGGAACGACGCCTTCCACCTGAACGCCGAGCTCGAGTTCCGCCGCAACCGCGAGCGCTACGTCTTTCTTCGCTGGGGCCAGAACGCCTTCTCCAACTTCCGCGTCGTCCCGCCCGACACTGGCATCGTCCACCAGGTCAACCTCGAGTACCTCGCCCGGGTCGTCTTCCGCGAGAAGGTGAACGGGCGGCTGGCCGCGTATCCCGACACGCTCGTCGGCACCGATTCGCACACGACGATGGTGAACGGCCTCGGCGTGTTGGGGTGGGGCGTCGGCGGCATCGAGGCCGAGGCCTGCATGCTGGGCCAGCCCATCTCGATGCTGATCCCCGACGTGCTGGGATTCCGGCTGGTGGGCCGCCTGCCCGAGGGGGCCACGGCCACCGACCTGGTGCTCACGATCACCGAGCGGCTGCGCAAGCACGGGGTGGTTGGGAAGTTCGTCGAGTTCTACGGGCCGGGGCTCGACTCGATGACAATCGCCGACCGGGCGACCTTGAGCAACATGTGCCCCGAGTTCGGCGCCACCGCGGCGATCTTCCCGATCGACGACATGACGCTCGACTACCTGCGGCTCACCGGCCGCGACCCCCAGCAGGTGGCGCTCGTCGAGGAGTACGCGAAGACCCAGGGGATGTTCAGGGTCCCGGGCGCGCCCGAGGCGGAGTACAACGAGACGCTGACGCTCGACCTCTCGGAGGTGGAGCCGAGCGTGTCGGGACCTCGTCGGCCGCAGGATCGCGTCAGCCTCAAGCACGCGAAGCGGTCGTTCGCCGAGGCGCTCGACCGGGCCCTGGCCGAACGCCCCCGGTCGGCGGCCGCGGCCCGCGCGGGGGTGGATACGACGACCGTGGCGATTGACCACGGCGCCGTCGTCATTGCCGCGATCACCAGCTGCACCAACACGTCGAACCCGAGCGTGATGATTGGCGCCGGTCTCCTCGCCCGCAATGCCGTGCGCCGTGGCCTTCGGGTCAAGCCCTGGGTGAAGACGAGTCTCGCGCCGGGTTCGAAGGTCGTCACCCAGTACCTGCAGGCATCGGGGCTGCTGCCGTATCTCGAGCAGCTTGGCTTCCACCTCGTCGGGTACGGCTGCACGACCTGTATCGGGAATGCCGGTCCGCTGCCGCCCGACGTGTCGGCCGAGGTGAAGGACCGCGACCTCGTGGTGGTTTCAGTCCTCAGCGGCAACCGCAACTTCGAGGGGCGCATCCAGTCGCAGGTGCGGGCCAATTACCTGGCGTCACCGCCCCTGGTGGTCGCTTACGCGCTGGCCGGGTGGATGAGCGTGGACCTGACGGCCGAGCCGCTCGGGCAGGATCCCTCCGGCCGCGACGTCTACCTTCGCGACATCTGGCCGAGCGAGCGCGAAATCCAGCAGGCCATGCTCGCCTCGGTCACCCCCGAAGCCTTTCAGCGCGTCTACGCCGACGTGTTCGCCGGTGACGAGCGGTGGCGAGGGCTTTCGGTGCCCGGCGGGGATCGCTTCGCCTGGGACGAGAACTCCACCTACATCCGCCATCCCCCCTTCTTCGAGGGGCTGACGATGGAGCCGCCCCGGTTGACCGACATCGAGGGGGCGCGGGTGCTCGCGCTGCTCGGCGACAGTGTGACGACCGATCACATTTCGCCTGCCGGGGCGATCCCGCCCGACAGCCCGGCTGGGCGCTACCTCATCGAGCACGGCGTCGAGCCGCGCGACTTCAACTCGTACGGCGCCCGCCGCGGCAATCACGAGGTGATGATGCGCGGCACCTTCGCCAACATCCGCCTCCGCAACGCGCTGGTTCCGGGTGTCGAGGGGGGATGGACGCGCCACTTCCCAGACGGCGCGCAGATGACGATCTACGACGCTGCCATGCGCTATCGCGAGGAAGGTGTGCCCTTGGTCATCCTCGCCGGCAAGGAGTACGGCAGCGGATCGTCTCGCGACTGGGCCGCCAAGGGGACGATGCTCCTCGGCGTGAAGGCCGTGATCGCCGAAAGTTTCGAGCGGATTCACCGCAGCAACCTGGTGAACATGGGGGTGCTGCCGCTGGAGTTCGCGCCCGGAGAGAACGCCTCGGTCCTCGGCTTGACCGGCACCGAGGTTTACCGCGTGAGCGGGATTGCCGACGGCCTTGAACCAGCCGGGGAGGTGACGGTGGAGGCGCAGTCGCCCGGGGGCGTGCGCCGGTTCAAGGCGCTTGTCCGCATCGACACGCCGGAGGAGCTCGCGGCGTTCCAGGCGGGCGGCATCCTGCCTTACGTGCTCAGGCAGCTGGTCGCCGGGTAGGAGAAGCGGGAGGGGCAGAGGCGACCGCCGGCCGCCCCTGCGGCGAATGGTGCTGACCGCCGAACGGATCAAGGAGCGGGCGCGCGAGATCGGGTTCGACCTCTGTGGCATCGCCCCGGCCGGAGCCTGGCCCGAACTGGGGTTTTTCCGCGAGTGGCTCGCCCGCGGCTACGCCGGGAACATGGGTTACCTGCCGCGAACGGCCCGCGTGCGGGAAGACGTGCGGCAGGTGCTGCCGTCGGCCCGATCGGTCATTGCGACAGCCACCCTCTATCACACCGACCGGCCGCTGACCGTCGAGTCTGCCGACGAGGGCGAAGCCATCGTCTCGCGCTACGCGTGGGGCGACGACTACCACCGCGTGATCGGCCGTCGGCTCGAGGCGCTGCTCGCCTGGATGCGCGACCAGGCCGAGGCGCGCTTCGAGGCGCGGGCGTACGTGGACACGGGACCGGTGCAGGAACGGGTGTACGCGCAGTACGCGGGCCTGGGGTGGATCGGGAAGAACACCTGCCTGATCAACCCTGACCTGGGTTCCTGGCTGTTCCTGGGCGAGATCATCACGAGCCTTGCGCTTCCCCCCGATCCTCCCGGCCTCGAGCAGTGCGGCACCTGCACGCTGTGTCTCGAGGCGTGCCCCACCGGTGCCCTCACCGAGCCCTACGTCCTCGACGCCACCCGGTGCCTCTCCTACTTGACCATCGAGTTGAAGCAGGCGATTCCCGTTCCCCTGCGCGAGGCGCTCGGCCGCCACGTGTACGGCTGCGACATCTGCCAGGACGTCTGCCCGTGGAACCAGGCGGCTCCCGTCTCACCCGACCCCGCGTGGCAGCCGCGCGAGGGGCTCGACTCGCCCCGCCTGCTCGACCTCTGGAAGCGCCGCGACACCGAACTGCACGAGCTGGTGGACGGGTCGGCGATGACCAGGCCGAAGCTCACCGGCTTGCGCCGCAACATCGCGGTGGCGATGGGGAACAGCAGGGCGCCGGGGATGGCCGCCGCGCTCGATGCGAGCCGAGGCCCCGGCTCGCCGTCGCTCGACGACCCGGTGGTGCGCGAGCACGTCGCGTGGGCCCGGGCGCATGCCCGCTGAGGGCATCGGGCATTCTGTAGGATCGAGGCCGAGGAGCATCATGAGACCTTCGACATGCGCAGTCGTCCTGGCGGCGGCCACGGTCGTCGTCGCGGCCGGCGCTCCAGTGACCCCTCAGGAGGTGAGCGTGCCCGATCAAGCGGCGCTCGACGCGTTGGCGGGGCAGTTCGCACCCGTCGAGATCGGCGCCGACGTTTCGGCGCTTCCCGCCAACGAGCGGCAGGCGTTGGCGAAACTGGTGGAGGCGGGGTGGGTGATGGATGGGCTTTTCCTCCGCCAGGTGTGGGCGGGCAACCCGGCGCTGCTCCAGCAGCTGCTCGCCGACTCCACGCCGCTCGGCAAGGCCCGCCTCCGTTACTTCCTGATCAACAAGGGGCCGTGGGACCGCCTGGATCACAACCGTCCGTTCGTCCCGGGCGTGCCGCCCAAACTGGAAGGGGCCAACTTCTATCCCGCGGGTTCAACGAAGGCCGAGGTCGAGGCCTGGATGCAGCGGCTGCCGGGCGCGGAACGCGCCGGGGCGGCCGGCTTCTTCACGACGATCCGCCGCGCGCCCGGCGGCGGGTTCCGGGCCGTGCCCTACAGCGTCGAGTACCAGCCGGAGCTGGCCCGAGCGGCGGCGCTGCTGCGCGAGGCTGCGGCGCTTACCGCGCAGCCCACGCTGAAGCGGTTCCTCGAAGCGCGCGCCGAGGCGTTCCTGACCAACGACTACTACGAGAGCGACGTGGCGTGGATGGAGCTGGATGCCTCGATCGAACCGACCATCGGTCCCTACGAGGTCTACGAGGACGAGTGGTTCAACGCCAAGGCGGCGTTCGAGGCCTTTATTGCGCTGCGCGACGAGGCGGAGAGCGCGAAGCTGGCCAGGCTCGGCGGCGAACTGCAGGACATCGAGAACCACCTCCCGATCGCCCCCGCCTACCGCAACCCGAAGCTTGGTTCGCTGGCGCCAATCCGCGTGGTCAACGTCGTCCTCGCCGCGGGCGACGGGAACCGGGGCGTGCAGACGGCGGCCTTCAACCTGCCCAACGACGAGCGGGTGGTTCGCGAGAAGGGCGCCAAGCGCGTCATGCTGCGCAACGTCCAGGAGGCAAAGTTCAAGCTCGTCCTCGTGCCGATTTCCGCGCGAGTACTCGCGCCCGCCGATCGGCCGCGGGTGACCTTCGACGCGTTCTTCACCCACATCCTGATGCACGAGCTGATGCACGGCCTCGGACCGCACCAGATCACGGTGGACGGAGCGCAGACCACGGTCCGCGCGCGCCTCAAGGAGACCTACTCCGCGATCGAGGAGGCGAAAGCGGACGTGTCGGGGCTTTTCGCGCTTCAGTACCTGATCGACAAGGGGGTCCTCGACAAGGCGCTCCAGCCGACGATGTACGAGACGTTCCTGGCGTCGGCCTTCCGCTCCATCCGCTTCGGGCTGTCGGAGGCCCACGGGAAGGGGATCGCGCTGCAGCTGAACTGGCTCCTGGATGACGGCGCTTTCAGGGTGAACGCCGACGGCACCTTCGCGGTGAACCACGCGCGCATCAAGGACGCCGTCACGCGCCTGACCTCTGAGTTGATGACGCTGCAGGCCGAGGGTGACTACGGGAAGGCCGTCGCGCTCCTGAAGCGCCTGGCGGTGATGCGGCCCGAGGTCCAGAAGGCGCTCGACCGCCTCGCGGGGATCCCGGTGGACATCGAGCCTCGCTTCGAGTCGGCCAGGGCGCTGCTGGAGGAGTGATCAGGAGAGCGCGTCCGGGGGCGTCTCACTGTCTGCCGCCGCGGCTTCCACGGCAGCAGACAGTGAGCTGGTCATCAGACGACGACCGATCGGCACGCCGACGCGCGAGGTGAACGGGTACTCGGGTTGGACCAACCCGCTGCGCTACCAGCGTCAACCGCCGCCGCCGCCGGTTCCGCAGCCGCTCGACGCACCCGACCATCCCCCGGCCCCGGCCACGCCGAAGGCCGACACCTTCTTCTCGAGGTCTTCGCTCTTGCACTTCGGGCAGACCGGCCGGCGTGACCCGACGACCAGCGCCTCGAACTGGTGGCCGCACTTCCGGCATTCGTATTCGAATAATGGCACCGACGCCTCCTCACGGGGCCTGCGGCCCCTCCAGCGGATGATTCACGCAACGCGGGGACGGTTACAGAGCTGACTTGCAGCTCAAGGCTCAGGGCTGGGGGCCCGAGGCTCAGGGTTCACATCGCGAGCACCGGGCGGGCTCACGGCTGCGCGTGCGGCTCAGCAGCGCGCTTCGCCTCGAGTCGCCTCTGAACCCACGCGATCCACGCCCCGAGCCCGGGGGCGCCGTAACAGCTGGTTTCCACCACCTCCAGGTCCGGCTGCACCCGGCGGGCGTCGGCGACGGCTGCCGCGGGGTCGAAGCGGGCGTGCGGCAGCAGGTCCATCTTGTGCAGCAGCATCAGCCCGGCGCGGCGAAAGATCCCGGGGTACTTGAGCGGCTTGTCGTCGCCCTCGGTGACGCTGAGCACGACCACCTTGACGTCCTCTCCCAGGTCATAGGAGGCCGGGCACACGAGGTTTCCGACGTTCTCGATGAACAGCACGTCGATCCCGTCGAGGGGAAGGCTGTCGAGCGCCCGCCGCACCATGGCCGCGTCGAGGTGACATGTCCCGCCCGTCGTGATCTGAAGCGCCGGGAACCCGTGGCGCCGCAGGCGATCTGCATCCCGCTCGGTCTGGATGTCACCGGTCAGGACGGCGGCGCGCACCGAGCTGCCGCGCAGCGCTTCGAGCGTGCCTTCCAGGATGCTGGTCTTGCCCGCGCCAGGCGAGGAGATCAAGTTCACGCAGAAGATCCCGCGGCCGCCGAACGCCGCGCGTAGTCCGGCGGCAACCCGGTCGTTTTCCTTGAGCACGTTCTCCCGCACCGGCACCCGCTCGGTCACCCCGTCGTCTCCCCTGGTCTCCCTGGTTCCTCGTCGTCCAGCTCGAGGTAGGCGAGCGACAGCTCGTCGCCGCCGGACAGGCGCCCGCGCTCGACGCCGCACGCCGGACATCGCGGGTCGAATTCCGCCGGCTCGAACTCGTGGCCGCAGGCTTCGCATCTGAAGCGCACGGGCACGCGTTCGAGGTCGAGCGCTGCGCCCTCGAGGTCGGTTCCGCGGACCACGATCGCGAAGCAGAAATCGAGCGCCTCTGCATTGACGCCCGAGGTGTCTCCGACGCGAACGCCGATCCGCCTGACGCGGCGTCCGCCTCGCAGTGCAGCGTGCTGCCGCACCGAATCGGCGATCGATTCCGCGATGGACAGCTCGTGTATTCCTTGGAACAGCGGACAGCGGACGGACGGCACCACGGTTTCAGGATCGCGGCTTCAGGACATCACCCGCCTTCGCCGCGCGGTGCGCGGCTGCCGCGCGGAAGGCCGTCAGCACCTTCGGCACCGGCACCTCCGGCACCTTCAGCACCTTCAGCACCTCCGGCACGACCCGCTCGCCTGTTGGATTCTATCACCCGCCACACGCCCTCCCGTTGACACCCCACCCCCCTGGTGGTACAAGCCGTCGGGGTGGACCGCACGCCCTTCGACATTCGTTTTCTTCCAGACGAGAGCGTCTGTCGCGCGACGGGACCGCTCGGGCTCGACGTCGCCGCCGCCCGGGCCGGGATCCTCCTCGAGCACCCGTGCGGCGCGCAGGGCACCTGCGGCCGCTGCCGCGTGCGGGTCCGCTCGGGCTCGGCTCCCATCACCGACGACGACCGCGACCAAATCGAGCCGCACGACCTCGACGAGGGCTGGCGGCTTGGCTGTCGCCTGGTGCTCGACGGCCCCGCCACCGTCGAGGTACCGCCGCTTTCGCGTTCCCTCTCCGGCAAGTCGTTCGGTGACGCCGTTGCGCCCGAGCGGCTGACACGGCCCGTCGTCGAGCGCCTGGCCATCGTTCTCCCGCCCAACGACCTTTCCGAGGGTGCGCTGCTCGACCGGCTCTCCTCGGCCTGTGGTCTCGGCAGCCCGCCAGCCGCCACGCCGGCCGCGCTCGCCGAGCTGGGCCGGGCCTGGACAGCCGGCGAGCCGATCACCCTGACGCTCGAGGGCCACGAACTCGTCGCGGCCTCCCGCGGCGAGGTGCGGCGCGGTTTCGGTCTTGCCGTGGACATTGGCACCACGTCCCTTGCTGCGGCGCTCGTCGATCTCTCCGACGGTGGCGTGCTGGCCTCGGGTGCGCGCCTCAACCCCCAGGTCGCATTCGGTTCGGACGTCATTGCCCGGATCCGCTATGCCATGGAGCGCGACGAGCACCTGGACGCGCTTGCGAATTCCGTCAGGAGCGGGCTTGCCGGCCTCCTCACGGGTCTCCTCGACGAGGTGGGGTGCGACCGCCGTGACGTCGTCGTCGGCGCCGTCGGCGGGAACCCGACGATGCTGCACGCCTGGGCCGGCGTGCCGATTGCCGGGCTGGGGACGGCCCCTTACGCCGCCGTGTGGGCTTGGCCGTCGCGCTGGAAGGCGGCCGAGGTGGAGTTGGCCATCCATCCCAACGCCAACGTCTTCGTCTTCCCGATGATCCGCAGCCACGTGGGAGGCGATGCGGTTGCCGCCGCCATTGCCTGCGACCTCGACCGGCCCGGCGAGCCGCGCCTGCTGATTGACCTCGGCACCAACACCGAGCTGATCGGGGTGTCGGGCGACCGCGCCGTCGCCACGTCGGCAGCGGCGGGGCCGGCCTTTGAGGGAGTCTCGATTCGGTGCGGCATGCGGGCCGCCCCTGGTGCGATCGACCTCGTCTCGCTGCCAGGCAATGGGCGGGTGCTGCTGAACGTCATCGGCGGCGTCCCGGCGACAGGGCTCTGCGGTTCCGGCATCGTTGACGCGATTGCCGAACTGCTGCGCGCGGGCATCCTCACCTCGTCGGGAGCCATGCGAAAGTCGAGTGAGTTGCCGCCGGCGGCGGCTGGCTACGGGAGCCGGCTACGTCAGATCGACGGCCAGCAGGCGTTCGTCCTTGCGAGCCCGGACGAGGGCGCGACCCGCGAGATTGTCTGCACGGCGCGGGACGTCAGGGAAATCCAGCTTGCCAAGGGGGCCATCCTGGCCGCGGCCCGGCTTGCTTGCCGCAAGCTGGGGCTAGCGCTCGACGAGCTGGCCGAGGTGCTCGTGGCCGGCGCCTTCGGCAACGTGTTGCGGAAAGCGAGCGTGCGCGGCATCGGGCTGCTCCCCGGCGTCGAGCCCGAGCGGATCAGGCTCGTCGGCAACGCGGCCGGCGTCGGCGTCCGGCTGGCCGTGCTCGATTCCGAGGTTCGGCACCGGGCCGCGCGTCTGGCGCGGCACGCGGAGTACCTCGACCTGGCCACCGACGCGGCTTACCAGAAGACGCTCCTGGAGGCGCTGGCGCTCCCCGAGCTCGGGGCTTCCGATGGTGGAGGTGGACGATGACGCTGCTCGAGAGGATTGAAGCGGGGGTGGTGATAGGCGACGGCGCGATGGGCACCGAGCTGCAGCGCGCGGGCCTGCCGACAGGGGAGTGCGGCGAGGCGTGGACGCTGGCAAACCCCGCCGTCCTGCAGCAGATCCACGAGGCCTACCTGGCCGCCGGCAGCGAGCTGATCCTCACCAACACGTTCGGCGCGAATCCCTGGGTGCTCGAGCGCTACGGCCTTGCCGCCGAGTACGAGCGGTTCAACCGCGAGATCGCCGGCATCGCACGCCGGGCCGCCGCGGGCCGCGCCGTCGTCCTTGGTGACATCGGCCCGTGCGGCCATTTCCTGAGGCCGCTGGGCGACGTGGACGCGGCCGAAC
>JARKSS010000128.1 GCA_029974175.1 Vicinamibacterales bacterium | reverse complement strand
GACGACGACGAACAGCAGCACGAGAATCGGGATCAGGATCGCGAGCGGCGAGACGATGAAGGCGACGATGTCCTCGAGGAGGCTCAGCCCGACCCCGGCTCCGACCACGTGGCCCCCGGTCGCCCCCACCGCGACGCGCGTGGTCGCCTTGGTGGCATGCGTCGTCAGGGCGATGCCGCCCGCGGCGAGCAGCAGCGCAATCTCCGCCGGCTCCGACAGCCCACTGCCTCCCGCCGCGCGCCAGGCGATCCAGGCCGCCCCAGCCGGGCGGATGACGCTGTGCGCCGCGTCCCAGAGGTGATCGACCGCCGGGATCTTGTCGGCGAGGAACTCCACCGCGTAGAGCAGGGCCGCTGCGCCGAGCACGACGGGGTGGCCCAGCGCCTCGAGGCTCGACAGGTGCTGCGGCAGGCTGACCCAGTCGAAACGCACCGCCAGACCGGTCACCAGGACGGTGGCGTAGAGGTTCAGGCCCGCCGAGAACGCCAGGCCGAAGACGGTGCCGAGCAGCGCGAGCGTGTTCACCTGACAACCTCCCCGCCGAGGAGCGGCGTACAACGTACTACGCGAACGCGGACTCGCTCGTTTCGAGGGAGCCCAGGGGGAATCCGCACCTTGAGGTAGTTGTCGGTCAACGCGACGGTGCCGTCGCCGAGCGTCAGCGCCAGCCGTTCCGTCCCCACCTGGCGGGCTTCGAAGCGGCGCCGCAGCCTGTCGGCGCGCTCGCGCAGCCGGGCCGCCCGCTCCCGGATCTCGCGTGAAGACGCCTTCGGGCGACGGCGTGAGGCCTCGGTGCCGGGGCGTTCGGAATAGGCAAAAACGTGGGCGTAGGAAAGAGGAAGCTCATCGAGCGCCTCCTCGAGCTGCCTTGCGTCGACCTCGGTCTCGCCCGGGAAGCCTGCCATGACGTCGGTGCCGACTGCCGCGTCCGGGAGAGCCGCTCGCACCGTGTCGAGCAGGCGCCGGAAATCGTCGAACGTGTAGGGACGCCGCATCGCACGCAGCACCGCGTCGCTTGCGTGCTGCAGGGGGAGGTGAAGGTGCGGCGCAAACCGGCTCCCCGGTCGCACCACCAAGCGGATCACTTCCGGGGTGCAGTCCATCGGCTCCAGCGAGCTGAGGCGGAAGCGCAGGTCACCGGGAAGCTCGTCGAGCGCGGCGAGCAGGTCGCCGAGCGTGCGGCGCGGCGTGAGGTCGCGGCCCCAGGCCCCCAGGTGCACGCCGGTGAGGATCGCTTCGCGGTAGCCGGCGACAGCGAGCCTTCGCGCGTCGGCCAGGACCGCCTCGAGCGGGCGGCTGGTGCTCGGGCCTCGCGTGGACGGGACCACGCAGTAGCTGCAGCGCTCGTCGCAGCCGGCCTGCACCTGCAGCGGGTAGATGGTCCTTCCACCGGCGCCTGGAGAAAGCACGGCCGGCGCGGCGGCCCGTCCAGCCGCGCCAATCACCGACGCGAGGTTCGTCTTTCGGGAGTTGGGCACGAGCGCGACCACGCAGGGAAGCCGCTCGAGCCGCTCGGGCTGCCTGGTCGCGTAGCAGCCGGTCACCGCGATGCGCGTGGCCGGCTGTTCGCGGGCTAGGCGCGCCAGGAGCTGGCGCGCCGAGCGCTCGGCCGCCGCGGTGACCGCGCACGTGTTCACCACCACGAGGTCGGCCGACTCGCGCGCGGCGGGCGTGTGGCCGAGGGCGCACAGTTCCTC
>JARKSS010000121.1 GCA_029974175.1 Vicinamibacterales bacterium | reverse complement strand
TGGGCTCGCCGAACGAGGCAAGCGCCATCACCTTGTACTCGTCGCTCGAGTGCAGGAAGCCCAGGTATTCGGTGACCTGCGCGTACAGGATGCCGAGCGAGTGCGGCACGTTCACCTGGCCGATGGTCTCCACCCTGTTTCCGCGGCCGATGCCGAACGCCGTCGTGGCGCACTCGCCCCGGCCATCGAGCGTGAGGATCGCGGCCTCCTCGAAGGGCGACGACATGAATGCACTTTCCGCGTGCGCCAGGTGATGCTCGACGAAGTGCCAGCGGTAGGGGCCATCGGGCTTCGCGTCGCGGAAGCGTGCCTGCAGGTGGTGGGGAGCCCCGCCGGCCAGGTGACGCGGGGCGTTCACGATCGACGACAGGAAGAGCGGATCCCAGGCGGCCTCCCACTCGGGCGGCGTCGGGTGCGCGCTCGGCTCGAGGGGCAGCTCGATCGCCAGGTCCTGCCGGCGGCCGTTCAGCCGCAACCACGGGTCGAAGGAGTAGGCGACGTGATCCACCTCGGTGAGCGTCACGCCGGCCTCGCGCAGGCAGTAGTCGATCGCGTGGAACGGCAGCTCCCAGGCGGTGAACGGGAGCGGCCGCTTGCCGTGCTTGACGTGCGTGAAGCGCTCGTCCTCGGCGGCAGCGATGACGGCCCCGCCCGATACCAGGCAGGCGGCCGGGTCGTGAAACGCCGCGTTGATGCCGAGGGTGAGGGTTGGCCGGGCCATGGTTAGTCCTCGATGCAGCCTCCAGCCGCGCCGGCGCCCGGTACGATCGGCAGGCGCGTCGGCGCGTCGAAACGGCGGTCGGCACGGGTGGTGGGAATCGTCTCTGGCGAGGGCACCGGCGCCGCGAGCGTGTCGATGGCGCGGACGCGCGCGCCGGGAGCCGGCAGGCTCGGAAGCTCCAGCGGCTCTCGCCCCTCCAGCAACTGGATCGCAGCCTCGACAACCGCGGACGGCGGCACCAGCCGCACGCAGTCTTGATGCCCCAGCGGGCACACGCTCCTGTAGCAATAGCGGCAGGGAACGTCGTGGAACAGCACCCGGTGCGGCGTCATCCACGGGGTGTGCTGCGGGTTGGTGAGCGCGTAGATGTCCACCACGGGCGTGCCGAGCGCCGCCGCCATGTGCACGGGCCCGGAGTTGTTCGAGACGAGCACCGGTGCCATGCGAAGCAGCGCGGCCAGCTCCTCCAGCGTCAAGCCGCCGGCGAGTGACCACGAGCGCGCGGTCATCGACCGGCGAACGGCGTGAACCAGCGCGATCTCGTCACACCCCCCGGTGAAGACGACCGGGCACCGGTGCGCGTGAGCCAGCTCGCTCGCGGCCTCGGCAAACAGCTCGGGCGGGTAACGGCGCGACGGGGCGGTCGCACCGGGGTGCATCACCACGAACCTCCCGGACGGGTCGATCCCGAGATGCGAGAGCCGCCGGCGCATCCTCTCCTCCAGGCCCGGGGGAACCGCGAGCGATATCCGCTCGTCGCGCGCGGCCGCGCCTACCTCCGCCACGAGGTCGAGCTGGCGGCGCACCTCGTGACGGACGATCCCCTCGGGCTCGGGTTCCCTCACCCAGTCGGTGAGGAGCTGGTAGGGATTCTCGCGGCAGTAAGCGAGGCGAAGCGGGATGGCGGCCAGGTAGCAAGCGAGGGCGGCCGGCAACGGGTTCTGGCTGTAGACCGTGAAGACCACCGCCGCGTCGAACCGCTTCGCGCGCAGGCGTTCGATCATCGCCGCGTCGGCCGCCGAGCCGTTGCGAGGCGGCGTCGCCTTCACCCAGGGCGCGTCGTACACCAGCACCTCGTCGACCTCCGAGACCAGGCGCGCGATGCCAGCGCCGGCAGGCGAAGTGAGAAGCGTGACGCGCCGGCCGGCAGGCCGTTCCTTCAGGGCGCGGATCGCGGGCGTTGTCATCAGGACGTCGCCCAGCGCGTCGAGCCGGACGCAGAGGAGGTTCCGGGCGGCGTCCCACGAGCTGGAGGCGTGGCCCCCCACGCTACCTCCCCGCCTGGAGCATGCGGGGCGCCGACGACCGGACCCGCTCGATGATCCCGGTCGTCGATCGATCGTCCACCAGCGGCAGCAGGTGGACCGAGCCGCCCAGGCTTTCGACCAGTGGCGCCTCGGGCAGCGTCTCGCGCGTGTAGTCGCCGCCCTTCACGAACACGTCGGGCCGGATCGCGGCGATGAGGGCCGCCGGCGTGTCGCCGTCGAAGGGAACGATGTGGTCGATGCAGCTCAGCGCCCCCAGCACCTGGATCCGGTCCTCGAGCGAGTTGATCGGGCGCCCCTCCCCCTTCAGCCGGCGTACGCTCTCGTCCGAGTTCAGTCCGACAACCAACAGGTCGCCGAGGGCCTTCGCCCGGTTCAGGTAGGTGATGTGGCCGCGGTGGATGATGTCGAAACAGCCGTTGGTGAAGACCACGCGCCTCCCCTGCTGCCGGTGGTAGGCGATGCGTGCGGCAGCCTCGTCCGGGCCTGCGAGACACTTCTGGCCCGGGCCGAAGTGCTCGACCAACTCGCCGGGGCGGCACACCGACGTGCCGTCCTGGGCCACGACGATGGCGGCGGCCGACGAGGCGATCTCGGCGGCTGCCGGCGTGTGCGCGCCAGCGGCCAGCGCCAGTGCAAACGCCGCCGCGAAGGTGTCCCCGGCGCCGGCGGCGCGCGCATTCCGGGCCGGCTTCGCGTACGTGCGGTACGCGGCACGGGCCCGCTCCACGACGAGCGCGCCGTCGGTGTCGAGCGTCACTGCCGCGATCTGCGAGCCGATCATGTCGAGCAGCCGCCCGGCATGCGGCGCCAGCGCCTCGCCGCGGTCGCGCGCCGGGGCCAGAGCCCGCGGGCCGATCAGGCCGATCGCCTCCTCGAAGTTCGGCTTCACCGCGGTGATCGCCAGCCCCCGGTATCGAAGGAGATCGCGGGCGTCCACCAGCAGGATGCGCGGCGACGCGGCCTGCAGCCGGGTCAGCGCCTCGACCACGCCGGGCGTGACCAGGCCGTAGCCGTAGTCGGAGACGATGACCGCGTCGGCGCGCGGAAACTCGTCCTCGAGGACCGAGACGAGGCGACGCTCGGTGCCGCCATCGACCTTCGCCCCGTCGCCATGGTCGAAGCGCAGCATCATGTGCCCCGAGGCCAGGACGCGCGTCTTCGCCAGCGTGCGGCGCCCGGGAACGGGGCGCACGGTCGCGGTCGCAACCCCGAGCGCCTCCAGCGTGTCGCGAAGGAGCGCCGCCTCTCCATCGTCACCAGTCACCGACAGCAGGGTCACCGATGCCCCGAGGGCCCGCGCGTTGGCGGCCGTGTTGGCAGCGCCTCCAGGGGCGTCGCGCCTCGCCGCCACGTCCACGATCGGCACTGGCGCCTCCCGGCACAGGCGGGCGGCAGTGCCGTCGAGGTAGCTGTCGAGAATTGCATCCCCGATCACGAGCACGCGCAGGTCGACGAAGCGCGCGACGAGCTCCCTCACTCCCAGGTTCATGGCACTCACGACAACTCACCTGCGGACCAGGCCCGCCAACCTGCCCGCAATCACGATGTCCGCCGCGGCCTTGAGGTCTGCCGCGGTCGCGTCGGGCACCCGTTCGGCCGACAGGCGCCACTCGGTCTCTCCACCGCTGTCCACCAGCACTGTCCGGCACCCTGCCGCGTGGCCGGCCTCCACGTCGTCGAGGATGTCGCCCACCATCCACGACTCGGCGAGATCGAGATACAACTCGCGTGCGGCCCTCAGCAGCAGGCCTGGCGCCGGCTTGCGGCACCCGCACCGCGGGCGGCCGTCGAGGCCGGCGGCGTGAGGGCAGAAGTAGAAGCCGGCAAGCGGCGCCCCCGCCCGCTCGAGCAGCTCGCGCAGGCAGTGGCGGACCTCCTCCAGCGCCTCGGCCTCGAAGAGGCCGAGGCCGACGCCGGGCTGGTTCGAGACGACCACCAGCGCGAAGCCGGCGGCATGCAGGGAGGCCACCCCCTCGGCGGCCCCCCGCGTGAACCTGATGCGAACAGGGTCCACGTTGTACGGCACGTTCTCGACGAGCGTGCCATCCTTGTCGAGAAACACCGCCGGCTGACGCGTCGGGGCCGTGTGCATGACGTCACGGCCAGGAGGTCTCGCGCATGGGCAACACCATCAGCTCGGGAATCACGCTGTCGTCCGGCATCGAGAGCACGAGACGCACCGCCTCGGCCACGTTCCGCGGGTCCTGGAGGTTCCGCACGTCGATGTCCGGGAACCGGTCGAGCAGGAACGGCGTCTTCATGCCTCCCGCGACGACGGCGGTCACCTTCACGTTGACGGCTCGCGCCTCCACGTGCAGCGCCCGCGTGAACCCCAGCAACCCCCACTTGCTGGCGTGGTACGCCGCGGCATTGGCCCACGCCCGGGTCGCTGCCGTGGACGCGATGTTCACGATGTGGCCGCGTCCCGCCTTCCTCATGTGCGCGAGCGCCAGCTTCGAGAGGATGAACGGCGCGCGAAGGTTCACCGCGAGGATCCGGTCCCACTCCTCGACGGGCATTTCCTCGATCGGCACGGTCAGGTCGGTGCCCGCGTTGTTCACGAGGATGTCGAGCGTGCCGTGCTGCTCGACGATCCGCCTCACCGCCGATTCCGCGGCCGCCGCGTCGGTCAGGTCGATCGCCAGCGCCGACGCCCGTCCGCCTCCCTGCACGACTTGCTGGACGACGCCGTGGAGCAGGTCCTTCCGGATGTCACCCGCGACGACCGTTGCGCCGGCTCCGCCCAACACGAGGCAGATCTCTGCCCCCAGGCCGCGCGCCCCCCCGGTCACGAGTGCCACCCTGCCGGTGAGTTCACCTGGCCGCCTCACGTCCACCCCCACTGCCACATCGGACATCGCTGCCTCCTTCGCCGGGCCGCCCTGGCGGCGTCGAGGCCCTCAGCCTTGACCGAGCAGGTCGTGGTTCACCGGCCGCCATCGGCGCAGCAGCCGCACCTCGGTGCTGCTCACGCGGCGTCGTCACCCGATTTTCGGCCGCCCGCCACTGCCCGTCGTGCCCTGCCAGCCGGCGCCGCCTCGTGCGGCAGGGCCTGAGTCGTCCGCGGCGTACGCCGGGAGAGCCGCTGCTCGACGAGGTCGCACAGCAGGCGCAGCATCACCTGCTGGACCTCGCGTACCTGTTCGGGCTCCGATACCGGGGCCACGATCGCGACGTCGGCCAGGTGCCGCGCGTCGCCAGCCTCGGCACCAAGCACCGCCACCGATCGAAGGCCCCGGCCCCTTGCCACCTCCAGCGAGTGGGTGAAGTCGCGCGTCGGCGCGCCGGCCGACACCGCGATGAGCACGTCGCCCGCGCGGCCGAAGGCCTCCACCTGCCGCGCGAGCAACGCCTCGGCCGGGGCGTCGCCTCCCCACGCTGGAAGGTCGTCGGTGGTGAGCGCCAGGGCTGGCAGGCCGGGGCGGTCGGCGCTGCGGGAGCGCGCCATCAGATCGGCCGCCACGCGCCGCGCCTCCGGACCGCTGCCGTTGACCGCGCCAACCAGCGCCTTGCCGTCCCGCGCGAACCCGTCGGCGATCACCCGGGCCGCCTCGACGATGGCCGACCGCAGGCGGCGCCGCGTCTCGTGAAGTGCCGCCACAACGGCATCGAAGCGCCGGTCCACCGCGGCCAGGCCGTCGGCGTCGTCGGCGCTCGGGGGCTGCTGTGCCGCGATCACGCTCTCGTAAAGCTCCGAGGCCGACGTGGCGACACGCTGCCAGGTGAAGAGGTCGTTGACCCGGCGAATCGCCTGGCGCCGCAGGAGGGACAGCAGCCGGGGGTGCTCGTAGACGTAGGCGAGCCGCTCGGCCAGCGCGTCGGGCTGTTCGGGCGGCACCAGGTAGCCGGTCTCGCCGTCACGGACGGTGAACTTGATGCCGCCGACGTTGGAGCCGACGACCGGCGTGCCACACGCCATCGCCTCGACCGGCGTGATGCCGAACGGCTCGTACCACGGTGTGCTGACGAAGACGTCGGCCGCGCTGTAGTAGTACTTGAGCACCTCTCGCTTGCGCCGGCCGACGAAGGTGATCAGGTCGGCCACGCCCTCTTCCTCGCCAATCGCCTGCAGCCTCGCGAACTCGGGCATCGTCAGCGGGTCGGGTTCCTCGGTGGCCCCTCCCACGATCAAGAGCCGCACGTCGCGGCGGAAATCGCGCCTCAAGCGGCCGAGCGCGCGGATGACGTTGTCAATGCCCTTGCGCGGGACGATGCGCCCGAGCTGGAGGACCACGGGCTGCTCGGGCGCGAGGCCGAGGGCAATCCGTGCGAACTGCTTGCTGACCGGCCAGAACTCCATCGAGTCGAACCCGCAGGGGACGATCGTCACGCGCGCGGGGTCCGCGTTGTAGAGGCGGATCAGGTCCTCCTCGTCCTGCGGGCACTCGGCGATGACGTGGTCGGCCTCGGCCACGGCGCGGTCCTCGATCGCGAACCGCTCGTCGGGAAAGTGGTCGGCCTCACGCTGGTGGAAGCGGCGCACGCGGCCGAGAGCGTGGAAGGTCACGACGAAGGGGATGCCCAGCCGCTGCTTGATGTCGGCCGCCACCAGCGCCGACATCCAGAAGTTCGCGTGGACCAGGTCGTACCCGCGGCGCTCGCGCCCGATGAAGCGCGCGACCCACGCGGTGAAGTCGGCCATGTGCGAAAGCAGTTCTTCCTTCGGCAGCACCAGGGCGGGGCCGGCATCCACGTGGATCACGCGCACGCCGTTCATCCACTCGACGATTTCCGGCAGCGCCTCCGCATCCCGGCGCGTGAACACGTCCACCTCGTAGCCGAGGCAGGCGAGATGGCGCGCGAGCTGGCCCACGTAGACGTTCTGCCCCCCGCTGTCCACGCCCCCGAGCAACGCCAGCGGCGAGGCGTGCTCGCTGATGAAGGCGAGCCGCCTGGTCATGGGCTCCCCCCGGCGACGGCGGAAAGCGCCCCGGGCACCGCGGTCACGCGGCGGCCCGCGACGTCGCGGATGGCCGCGTCCCAGTCGCGCGCGAAGCGCCGGATGTCGAACCGCTCGCGGGCGAAGCGCCGGGCGCCCTCGCCCAGGCGGCGTGCAAGATTCCGGTCTGCCAGCAGCTCGCGCATCCTCCCGATCAGGCGCCCCACGCTGGTGTCCACGAAACCCGACACGCCGTTCTCGACGACAACCGACATCTCGGTGGTGGCGAGGCCGACAATCGGCTGTCCGAGCGTCATCGCCTCGCACACCGCCAGGCCCAGGCTCGTGTACCGGATCGGGTTGAAGAAGAACCGGTAGCCGGCCGCAAGCCGCGGAAGCTGCGCGTGGCCGACCTCGCCCAGCCCACCGACTTTTTCGGACCCCATGCCGGCCAGGTCGAGAGGCACCTCGCGGCGCGTCCGCTCGAACACATCGACCCCGAGGCGGCGACCGCGCGAGGGGAGGCCGTTGACGACCACGAGCCCGCGCGCGAGATCGCCGCGGTACTCGACCCCGTCCGGTACGATCACGCCGTGCTCGATCACGCGGGTCGGGGTGCGCCCCGCGTCCCACATCAGCTCGTTGAAGCTCGTCACGTGAACGAGCAGCACGTCCGGGTCGTCCACGACGTGCCGCGTGTCGGTGGGGTGCGCGCGAGGAGGGTCGTGCTCGAGGTAGATGCGCGGAAGCCGGCGCTGCGCTCCGGAGAGGATCTCGTGCTGGTCCACGAGGTAATTGCGCTTCGACTGGAAGAGCACGCAGTCGAGCTCGATCTTCCCCACCTGCGCAGCCGGCACGTCGTGGACGTTCGCCGGCCAGTCGAAGCCACGGGCCCGCCCGCCGTATCCCTCGGGCCGCCCCTGCTTCACCGGCACGTAGAAGTCGTGCGGAGCGTGGGCGAGGTAGTAGAGATAGCTCCCGTGCACGTGCCAGGTGAGGACTCTCATCGTCTCCTCTGTCACTCCGAACCCGCCGCGACCGGCGCCGCGCGACTTGCCGGCGCGGCGAGCGACAGCCCCGCCGACACCACCTCGGCAGGCGGCACGTCGAGGCACTCCATTTGGTAAGGGCAGTCGAAGACGTAGCAGGGATGGCAGGACGTCGGGCGGCGCAGCAGGATTGACGGGGCGCAGCGCGGCCGCCACTGCTCCTCGAGGTCCGTCCCCGAGAACAGGATCACCATCGGGCAGCCGACGGCGTCGGCCAGGTGCATGGGCGCCGAGTTGTTGCCGACGAGCAGCCGAGCGGCGGCCAGGACCGCGGCGAGGGCGCAGATGTCCACATCGAGCGACCGCACGGCGGGCGACGCCGCACGCACGCAGACTTCCTCGACGAGTGCGGCTTCGCGGGGACTGCCGGTGACGACCACGGGGCACGACAGAAGGCTGGCCAGATTCGAGGCGGCCTCGCCGAACCGCGCCGGGCTGTACCGGCGCGCCGCGCAGCTCGCCCCTGGCGCAACGGCCACGAAGGGATCGCCTTCGCCAATGCCAATCGCCTCCAGCGCACGCCGCGCCGACTCCCTCCCGCCCGCCGGGACGACCGCATCGAGGCGTCGGTCGGCGACGTCGATGCCCGCGGCCTCGACAACGGCTGCGTTCCGATCGACCTGATGCGAAGACACGGACATCGGTGGGGCCTGAACGGTGAGCAGGCTCCCGCCGAAGCCGTCCGAGTGGCCGAGCCGGACCGGGATGCCGGCCAGGTAGCAGGCGTACGCGGGCGGCCACGGCGATTGCGAGAAGCTGGTGAAGACGAAGGCCGCATCGAAGCGGCGGGCCGCCAGCTCCTCGATGAATGCCTGCTCCCGCGATGGATCGAGGGAAAGCGCGTTGGAGGCATCCTGCCAGACGGCCCGGTGCGGGAGGATTTCGTCGATCCACGGCAGGAGGGGTGCCGCGGCGGCCCCAGCCGGAGACGACAGGAGCGAGATCGAGGCGCCGGGCCAGCGGGCCCGCAGCGCGCGAAGCGCGGGCCCGGTCATGACGACGTCCCCGACGTTGTCGAGGCGCACCGCGAGAACCCGCCGCATCTCCCCCGCGTGCTCAGGCCGCATGCGAGGCCTCCCCGGCAAGCAGCGCCTCGGCGGCCGCGATCGCGCAGCCCACGGCGCCCGGTCCGTCCACGACGACCCGGTGGCGCACCCTGTCGAGCGGCGCCCAGCGAAGCGGCTCGGTGATGCGGAAGACGACGATGCTTGGCGTGCCGACGGCGGCCGCGACGTGCGAGAGACCGGTGTCGTTGCAGGCGACGAGCCGCGCATCACGAACGAGCGCGGCCAGCGCTCCGATCGAGGTGCGGCCGGCAACGCTCGTCGCGCGCCCCGCCATCGCCTCCACCACCGCGGCAGCCAGGCGGGTCTCTTCCTCGCCGGAGCCCGTGACCACCACGCGCGTCACTCCCCGGGCGAGGAGCGCCTCTCCGAGGCGGGCGAAGTGCCCCGGTGCCCAGCGCCGGGCCTGAGCGCGCGCGCCGGGGTGGAGGCACGCGTAGGTACCGGGGACCAGGCCCAGCCTGGATCGCAGCGCCTGCCACCCGCGCTGGTCGGCATCGGTGAGCGGGAACTCGAGGTGCTCGCCGCGGGACGGGATGCCGAGCGCCGCGGTGAGCGCGAGCAGCCGCTGGATCTCGTGGCGGTCCTCGGGGTACTCGATGAAAAGCCCCGGCACGGGCGCAGCCTCGCCGCCAACGACGAAGCCGGCTGTCTCGCCGGCGCCGAAGCGGGCGACGAGCGCGTTGGTGATGCAGCCGTCCCCGTGCATCTGGAGAGCGAGGGTGGGACGGCGAGACCGCAGCGCCTCGAGGAAGGACGGCCAGGCGTCAAGGTCGGGCTCGCGCTCGGATAGACCAGGCCAGCCAGGGAACTCGACGAAGCCGTCGAGGTACGTGCTGAAGCGATCGACGAAGGCGCGAGCCCAGCTCAGCCCCACCAGCTCGATTCGCGCCGACGGCCACGCGGCGCGCATGGCGCGCAGCGCGGGGACGGCGCACAGCAGGTCGCCGAGCTGAAGTGCGCGAAGCACGAGCACCGAGTGCGGTGTTGACGGCCTGCCTTCTGCCACGCCTCAGGCGCGGTGCAAGAGAGCCGCCACCAGAAAGGGCGGGATACGGTCGCGGTGTCGCTGGCGCGGTACGGCACGTGGCCACCGCTTTTCGGCGGCGCGCGCCATCGAGTCACGTCGGGAAGGACAGGAGGAGCCGTACCGCAAGCGCGCAGATCGCCACGGCGAACGGGGCCGTACCGGAAAGGTGAAGAACGCAGCATCTGCGGTACGGCCCCAAGCGTGGAAACCGCAACGTCTGCGGTTCGGCCCCCGGCTAGCCTGCGGCTAGCCTCGTACCAGGGCGACCGCTTTCTCCACGGCGGCCTGGAGCATGTTGGGGTCGGGCGGCTTGATGAAGTCCGCCTCCATGAGCGTGCCGATGATGTCGCGCGCCTCCTGGATGTCGTGCAGCGTGCGCCGGTAGACGGTCTCACGGTCGAGGATGGTACGGGCCACCCCGTTCTCGATCGCCGTCATGGCGACGTCGGCAGCCTCTTCGGCGAAGACCTCCGTCTCGTCCATCGTTGGCATGATGTACTCGGGGTGGATGCCCTTCTTCTGCGCGAAGTTCGCCACCGCGTACGCGGCCGCGATCGCCATCTCGTCGGTGATCTTGCGGGCCCGGACGAGCAGCGCCCCCTTGAGGATCCCCGGGAAGCCCATCGAGTTGTTCACCTGGTTCGGGAAGTCGCCGCGCCCGGTGGCCACGATGTAGGCGCCGGCCTCCTTCGCGGCGTACGGATAGATCTCGGGCACCGGGTTGGCGCACGCGAAGAGGATCGGCTTCGTGGCCATCGAACGGATCCAGCTCGCCTTCACGGTCTCGGGGCCGGGCTTGCTGAGAGCAATCAGCACGTCGGCCCCCTTCACCGCCCGCTCCATGTCGTCGATCCGGTCCGGGTTGGTCTGCTCGCAGATCTCCCACTTCCGGTAGAACGCGGGGTCGGCCTGGATGTCGGCGCGGCCCTTGTGCAGGCCTCCCTTCGTGTCGAACATCACGACCCTGGACGGGTCGGCGCCCGCCATCAGGATCAACCGGGCAATCGTCGTGTTCGAGGCGCCGGCGCCGTAGAAGACGATGCGCACCCGGTCGATGGGCTTGTCTACGATTCGCAGCGCGTTGATCAAGCCGGCCAGCGTCACGCTGCCGGTGCCCTGCGCATCGTCGTGCCACACCGGGATGTCGCACGCCTCGCGCAGCGTGTCGAGCACCTTGTAGCAGTTCGGCTGGGAGATGTCCTCCAGGTTGACGGCGCCGAAGCTCGGCTCGACCATCTTCACGAAGTCGATGATCCTGTCGGGGTCGTGCCGGCCGGCGGCGTTGTAGCTGTTGATGCAGAGGGCCACGGCGTCCACGCCGCCGAGGTACTTCATCAGGAACGCCTTGCCCTCCATGACGCCCAGGCCGCCCGACGGCGAGCAGTCGCCGTCCCCGAGCACGCGGGTCGAGTCGGAGACGACCGCCACCAGGTTGCCGCGGTTGCTCAGCTCGAACGACGCGTCGTGGTCGTCGCGGATCGTCGTGGAGACGGCGGATACGCCGGGCGTGTACCAGACGTTGAACCAGTTGAAGCCGTAGATGCCCGCCTTGGGCATCGACACGATCTTCCCGCCGTAGAACTTGTGCGCGCGGAGCGCCAGCTCCTTGAGGAAGGCGGTTTTCGCCTTCGCCAGCTGCTCCTGGCTGAAGTCGGCCGGGAACAGCTCGTCCAGATTCGAGAGCGACAGGTCGATCGTCTTCATGATCGTCTCCGCGGGGTGATGGGACGCCGCCCGGGATGGACGGCCGGAGAATAGCACACAAACCAGCTAGAATGAGGGCCTGGACCCGCGTGTGACACCGCCCTCGCAGCCCTCCCACAGCTCGACCGTACGTGCCGGAACCGGGACGATTCTGGCGTTCTGGGCACCGCTGGCCGCCACCTGGCTGATGATGGCGGTGGAAGGGCCGTACATCGCCGCGATCATCGCGCGGCTCGCCGAACCCACCCCGAACCTCGCGGCCTACGGCGTCGCCTTCTCGTTCGCGTTCATCGCCGAGGCGCCGGTCATCATGATGATGACCGCCGCCAACGCGCTCGTCGCCGAGCGAAGCTCTTTCCTCGCGCTTCGACGGTTCATGCGGCTGCTGGTCGCGGCCGTGACCCTCGCGATGGCCCTCGGCCTGCTGCCCCCGGTCTTCCGTTTCGTCACCGACGAGCTGATCGGCCTGCCGCCCGAGCTGGCCGCCCGCACGCACGTCGCCACGGCGCTGCTGCTGCCGTGGCCGGGGGCGATCGGCTACCGCCGCTTCTACCAGGGAATCCTGGTCCGTCATCGTCAGCCGCGCCGCGTCGCGTACGGAACCGTCGTACGGCTTGCGGCCATGTCGCTCGCGGCCCTCGTCCTCGCCGCCTGGACGAAGCTGCCCGGCGCCTACGTCGGCTCGCTGGCGCTCGCGCTCGGCGTCGTCGCCGAGGCCGCGGCCAGCCGGTTCATGGCGAGGCGGATCGTCGCGTCGCTGCTCGCCGAGCCGCCGTCGGAAGCGGCGCAGCCCGGCATGCGCGAGATCCTGCGCTTCTACTACCCGCTGGCGCTGACCTCGCTGCTGGCCATCGTGGTCAACCCGATGGTGACCTTCTTCATGGGGCGCAGCCGCTCGCCCGTCGAATCGCTGGCGGTGCTTCCCGTCGTGAGCGGCCTGCTCTTCATGTTCCGCAGCGGCGCGCTTGCCTACCAGGAGGTGGGCGTGGCGCTCGGCGGGGCGGGACGCGAGAACGAGCGGCAGGTCTTCCGCGTGGCCGTCGGCCTCGCGGGCGTCTCGGTGGCGCTGCTGGCCGTGGTGCTGTTCACGCCGCTCGCGGTGGTCTGGTTCGAGCGGGTCGCCGGGCTGGCCCCCTCGCTGGCACAGTTCGCGCTCTGGCCGGCACGCGTGCTTGCGATCGTCCCCGCCCTCGACTACCTGCTCGCCCTCCAGCGGGCGCTGCTCGTGCTCGCCCGCCGCACCCGGATCATCACCGCCGCGACCGCCGTCGAGGCGACGGTCCTCGTCCTGGTGCTCTGGCTGACGGTCACGCAGTTGAACCTGGTCGGCGCCCTCGCGGCGGCGCTCGCCCTGCTGATCGGACGAACGGCGGGGAACCTGTTCCTGCTGGGTGCGAGGTAGGGATGGGGGATCAGGAATCAGGATTCAGGATTCGGGATTCAGGAGTCAGGAGTCGGGAGTCGGGGGTCTGCCCGATTCCCGAATCCCGAATCCCGATTCCTTCCTCCTAGCTTCCGACCGTGAAGGCCGCGGTGGCCTGCGTCGTCTCCCACCACATGGCCAGCGTACCGCCCTGCTGGGTCATGTCGAGGAACCCGATCGTGAACTGGTCGAGCGAGAAGGGGATGGTGCTCACGGTCATCGGCACCCGCAGGACGTCGTGCGCGGGGTCGTAGTTGGTCGCACCCCAGGTCGCCGCCTTGTTGGCGGGTTCGTACTTCTGCTGGTAGGGCTGCTTGGAGAAGATCAGCGTCCACGCGTCCGGCTTCAGATCCACGAACAGGCTGTACTCACCGGCCGGCAGGGTCTTCCCGGCGAAGACGAGCGGCACTTCGGTCTTGAACCGGGTGGTCTGGTTGGCCCCTGCCCGCCAGACCGGGTCCGAACCCTTGACGCCTTGGCCATAGTTGTCGCCGACGCCGAAGATCTGCGTGCGGCCGCGCAGGATCGGGCGGCTGTAGGTCACCTCGATCCACTTGCCGTCCTGGTAGCGGGGCGGCTGGCCCGGCTTCTCGGCGGGCACCCACTTCCCGCCGACCTGCGTCGCCGCGGTCCCCGGAGGGCTGGCGGGACGTCGCGGGGCCTGCTGGGCAGCCGGGGCCGAGGGTGCCTGCGGCGCCGCCTGCACGGACGCGTAGGTTGCAGCGCTGGCGATCGCGAGCGCCAGGGCGAGGAAACGGACGCTCTTCATACGGCTGTCTCCTTGGGAATGATGAACGTCAGAATACCTCAACCGGAACCTCCTACTCCTTCTCCGGCATGGCAAACCGCGCGTCGTCGATCGGGACGCCCAGCTCAATCTTGTCGATGGTCATCCGCATCCGCTGGGGCGCCCCGCGAAGGCCCGACTCTACACGGTGCGGCAGCACCAGGCCCTCCACCGGCCGGTAGTCCCCGATGAGGCTGACCATCGTCAGCGTCCGTCCTCCAGCCTGGATCGCCGCCTCGCCGCGCACCTCGAGGTACGTCTTCGCGTCGAGGAAGATCGACCGCTTCTCGCCGCTCTTGGTAGTGAGGTCGAGCCGGTGGGCCTCACCGGTATCGAGCTTGACCAGGCCGCCGTAGGTCACCTCGAGCCCATTCGCCTTCGCGTCCACCAGGGGTCCGGTGAAGTCGGCTTGCTCACGCATGGACCGCGCCGCCTGTTCCGGCAGCACCTGGGGCTCGGGCTTCCCCGGGACGATCTGCCACGCCTTCTCGCCGTCGAAGGCCTGGATCATGGTCTCGCCGCGCAGGGTGATCTCCATCCGCATCCTGTTCGGGCGCTTGACTTCCATGACGAACGGAGCCTCCGCGCCAGGGCCTGTCGTGCGGCCGGTGACGCGAAGCGTCTCCACGGCCTTGATGCGTTCGAGTCCTCCTTTCGCCTCCAGGTTGCGGGCAATCAACTCGTCCACGGTCTGGGCACCGGCAGGCAGCGACAACCCGGCGAGGGCCAGCAGGGCGAGGATGGCGCGTAGCGGCATGCAAGCTCCTCCCGAGGGAAAGGTTCATTGTGGACCCTCGCCCGCCCGTGGTTCAACCGCCCCGTTCATTCAGGCCGCGTTTTTCGGCGGCCTGCTAGTAGAATGCCCGCACCGGCGGAGAAACGACGATGACGCTACGGGTCCCGGGGCTGCTGGCGATTGCCGTCGCCTTGCTTGGCGCCATTTCCTGCGGGGACATGTCGCGGCTGAAGGCGCGATGCCTGGCCGGCGAGGTGGCCAGCTGCACCGAGCTTGGCGATCGCTACGCGCTCGGGGAGGGAGTCGAGCGCGACCTCGGGCGGGCCGGCGAAGCCTACGCGCGGGCGTGCGACGGCGGCGCGTTCGACGTCTGCAACACGCTCGGGGAGATGTACCGTCAGACCGGGCCGATCGAGGGCGGGGCGGAAAAGGCCGAGGAACTGTTCGTCCGGGCCTGCGAGGGCGGCAGTTCGGCGGGGTGCCTGAACCTCGGGCTCGCGTTCGCCGAACGCGAGGACTTCGAGCGCGCGGTGGCCCTGTACGAGCAATCCTGCAACGCCGGCTGGGCGCCCGCGTGTCACCAGATGGGTCACTCCTACGAAGTCGGCGAGGGCGTGAAGGCCGACGCGCGGCGAGCGATCGCGTGGTACGGGCAGGCGTGCGACGGCGAGTTCGTGGACGGATGCATCTCGGCCGGCATGCTCCTGCTGACAGGGACGCTCGTGCCCACCGACCCGGCCGGGGCGCAGCGGTTCCTCGCCCGCGCGGTCGCGCTGCTCGACGAGGCCTGCCAGTCGGGCAACGACCGCCAGTGCACCGAGCGCGACCGCCTGAAGACGCGGATCGCCATCATACAGGCTGGCAAAGGATCTCCCGGCTAGCCGGCCGCTGGACAACGCGGCCTGAATGGAAAATGCAAAAGGAAGAATGGAAGAGCACGCCCTTTTTTCATCCTCCATTCTTCCTTTTCATTGCGGGTTTCTTCCAGCAACCGGCTAGAACTGCAGCCCCGTGCTGAAGTGGACGCGGACGCCGCCGCCGTCGCGCACGGCGACGTCGGCGTTCAGCTGGAACAGGCTGGCCAGGAAGAAGAGGCCCACGCCGCCTCCCGTCCGCCACGGCGCATCGGACGCCCTGGTTCCGTGGTCCCACACCCTGCCCCGATCGACGAAGAGCGTGACCCCCGCGCGGCTGATCGTGAGCGGCGAGCTCAGCGGCAGGCGCAATTCGGCCGATGCCGCCATCAGGTTGTCGCCGCTCTCGTGCCCGGCCTCGTACCCCCGCACCGATGCGGCGCCCCCGAGCAACGCACGCTCGTAGGGAGGCAGCGGCGCGTCGCTGGAGGAGTACTGCCAGCGACCTGACAGACCGGCCTGCCTCACCAGGCCAAGGTAGGCGCGCGCCTCCGCCGTGCGCCGGTTCGCATCGCCGCTGATCTCGGGACGAAGCGCCTCGAGGACAACCCTCGCGGAGAGCGCGTCGCGGGGAAACACCGGGTCGTGCCGCGTATCCACCGAGAGTTCGACGCCGTAGGTGGACAGCCGCTCCTCGAGCACCGCGGGCACAGCGCCGCGAACGCCAGCGCCGGCGTCCCCACCGGCGTCGTTGAAGCGCACGTTCGCCATCGAGCCGCGCGCGCCCGCACGCAGCGGTCCCGCGATCCGCCCGGACGCGCCCAGCCACGCGGCCGATCTCCGTTCGTGCCGCTCGTAGAACGGGTTCTCGCGGCGCCAAATCTCCACTCCACCGGTCAGCCGATCGACGGGGCCGGCCGGCACCCGCTTGTCGATCTCGAAGGCCGCCCGCCGCGTCGCTCCCCAGGTGAGGGGCACCGACACGCGACCGTCCCGGCCGAGCAGGTGCACGAACGACACCCGGGCCCCGTAGGTGAAGCCGTAACCATCGGCGTAGGAGAGGATCGGGAGCAGCATGCCGCTGGCGGCCAGGCGGCGCAACGGCTTCAAGACCGCGGGGGTCGGCGAGGCGGGGTCCTCGACCACCGGGTGCTCGCGAACGACGATGACCAGCGCAACCTGGTCGAGGCGGTCGAGCGACCGGTAGCGCTTCCGGATCTCGACCGAGGCGAAGCGGCCGCTCTCTCGAAGGCGGCGCTCGGCGTCGGCCAGCGTCGCCGGCGTGAAAAGTTGGCCGATTGTCAGGCCGGCGAGGGCGAGCACGTCGCCGTCGGGCGTGGTGTGGTTGCCGTGGACCCGCACTTCCGTGACCGTCTCGCCAACTGGCTGCGCGGCCGGCGCCGGGTTGGCGAGTCCGGCCACCAGGAGCGCCATCGCGCCGATCAGCCCGAGGCTACGGTTCACGAGGGACATAGCTGCGGATGCGCGCACCCACTTCCGCTTTCCGGTAGTCGACGAACTCGCGGCCGTACTCGAACCGGTAGCTGCCGTTGGCCAGGCTGAGGCCTGCCGACATCGAGATGCGCGACGGCAGCCAGACGCCGTCGAGCACCCGGGCCATGGTCATCGAGGCCGAGGCCCCGTCCACCCGGACCAGCCACCGCCCGGGCAGGAACCCGAAGTCCATGTTGTCGAAGGTGTAGCGGACGATCTGGTGCTCGGCGGGATCAATCCAGAGGGTGACGAGCGACGCCTTGTTCATCTTGCGGTCGATGTCGTCCTCGACGCGCTCGTCGCGCGGCCGGCTTCGACGGGCTTGCTCGCGGTCTTCCTCGCCGTGCCCGCCGCCGAAGAGCCGCGAGGGGTAGTACTCGACGCGCAGGACCTCGCGTCCCTCGAGCTGCTCGCGCCCGACGAGGTAGTAGTTGCCGGGCTCGAACTTGAAGCGCAGGAAGTAGGCCTCCGAGATGAAGCGGGGCTCGCCGCGGCGCCCGACGAACTCGTCGAGCGACGGGTCACCCTCGGCTGTCTCGCCGGCCTCCGCGCGCCTCTCGGCCTTCTTGGCTTCGCGCTCGATGGCGCGGCGCTCGCGTTCGCGCTCCTGCTCGAGCCATTTCCGCTCGTACTCCCGGCGCTCGGCCTCCTTCAGCTCGACCCCGTTGGCCCGG
>JARKSS010000086.1 GCA_029974175.1 Vicinamibacterales bacterium | reverse complement strand
CGGCCTTGGCCATGCTGACGGCCTGGAAGATGTGGCTGAGGTCGAAGGCCTCGATCTCCGGCTTGACGTTGTTGACCAGCATCTCGGAGGCCAGCCAGTCGACGAGGTCGGGGCTGTTCTCGTAGACGCGGGTCGGGAAGTTGTTCGATCCGACCGCGAGCGAGGCCATGTCGGGCCTCAGGCCGAGCATCGCGCCGCGTTCGCGGCCCGCGCCGGAGCGGCCCCCGGTCGAAAGCTGCACGATCATGCCGGGGCAATGCTGCCGCAGGCCCTCCAGCAGCCGGGCGAAGCGGGCGGGATCGGAGGTCGGCGCCCCCGCGTCGTCGCGCACATGGCAGTGGACGATGGTCGCGCCAGCCTCGAACGCCTCGTGCGCGGATTCGACCTGTTCGGCAATGGTGACCGGCACCGCCGGATTGTCGGACTTCTTCGGCAGCGAGCCGGTGATCGCGACGCAGATGATGCAGGGCTTCTCGGTCATGGCAGGATGGCTTTCTCAGAAATGGCCGAGTCGATCGGCGGGGGCGTTTCCAGGTAAATGTTCGCATTGCGAACTTTAGTTCTTAATGCGAACATACGGGACGGAGATGATTCTGTCAACGCGCGATCGCGACGGGGTTCCACCATGGCCGACAGCCCGGACCAGACTGTAGTCGACACGCTTCGTGATCAGGTGGGCTCGTTCCAGCGGGGCCTCTCGGTGCTGGAGGTGCTCGCCCGGCATCCCGCCGGTCTTTCGATGACCGAGGTTGCCGAGATGGCCGGGCTGACCCGTGCCGGGGCGCGGCGGCTGCTCCTGACGCTGGTGGGCGAGGAGTTTGCGACGCTCGACGGCCGCCAGTTCCGCCTTACGCCGAAACTGCTGTCCCTCGCGCGCACCTGGCTGCAGGGCACGACGCTCTGGGTCTGTGCCGAACCGGCGATGCGGGCGCTGGCGGCGCAGCTGGACGAGGCCTGCTCGGCCGCCGTGCTGTCCGGCCGGGACATCGTCTACGTGGCGCGCGTGCCGGGGAGGCGGATCGTCAGCGTGGACCTGCACGTCGGGGCGCGGCTGCCGGCGTGGTGCACCTCGATGGGGCGAGTCCTGATCGCCGACCTGCAGGACGCGGAACGTGCCGATCTGCTCGCCGGCCTGCACATGGAGGCCCGGACCCCCCGGACGATCACCGACCCCGCGGCACTCGCCGCCGAGCTTGCGCAGTGCGAGCGAGAAGGCTTCTCGCTCGTCGACGAGGAACTGGAGGTCGGCCTCCGCTCGATTGCCGTCCCCGTGCGCGACCGCGGCGGGCGAGTCGTGGCGGCACTGAACATCTCGACCCAGTCCACCCGCTTCACGCCGGACGGGATGAAACGGGAGATCCTGCCGCCGCTCCAGGAGGCCGCGCGGCGGATCGAGGATTACTTCGCGCTGGAGTGACCGTCGCCGCCGTCCGGCCCTGATGGGGCGGCCGCCCCGCGCACCGCGGAGGGGGTGCAGCCATAGCGGCGCCGGAACGTGCGGCTGAGGTGCGAGGCGTCGCAGAAGCCCGAGTCGATGGCGACCGCCGAGATCGACTTTGCCGTGGTCGCGAGAAGGTGGCGGGCGAAGGCCAGCCGGATGTCGAGGAACGCCGCCTGTGGCGAGGTATCGAGCGCGGCGCGGAAATGCCGCTCGAGCCGCCGCTTGCTGTTGCCCATCTGCCGCGCGAGTTCGGTGACCGACAGCGGGGCGTCGATCCG
>JARKSS010000083.1 GCA_029974175.1 Vicinamibacterales bacterium | reverse complement strand
CGACGGGACGAAGTACAGCGACTGGTAGGCCCCGACCTGATCACCCGCCTGCGAGCCCGGCGACGCGCGGCCGGTTTCACGCTGATCGAGCTGATGGTGGTGATGGCCCTCATCACCGTCCTGGCTGGGATGGCCGTCGTCCTCTACCGCAACTCGATCATCACCTCCAGGGAGGCGGTGCTGAAGACCGACCTCTTCCGGATGCGCGACGCGATCGATCAGTACTACGCCGACAAGGCGAAGTACCCGGCCGACCTGCAGGCCCTGGTCACCGACGGCTACCTGCGCGAGATCCCGGTCGATCCGTTCACCAACTCGCGCGACACGTGGCAGACCATCCCCGCCGAGATCGATCCCGCCAACCCCACCACGGAGGTCGGCATCTACGACGTCAAGAGCGGCTCTGAGGACACCGCGCTGGACGGCAGCAAGTACGCCGAGTGGTGACGCCCCACGGCAGACGCGGGATTCGGCCACGTTCACCACAAGGCACAGTCGGACGCGGCTCGTCACGTTCGACGCGGAGACACTGAGACACGGAAACGCACGCGGAGACCCCCGATCAGTCAAGGATCTCTGTACGGTGGCGGTGAACCTTGCGTCGAATGGCCGAAGGGCCGGTCTTGCGGCCGGCCCTTCGTGTCTCGCGGGACTGCGCTTGCGCTACGGCGTGATCGTAGTCGTGGCGCTGCCGAACCCGATGCGGCCGTCCGCCCCGGTGGCGGTCACCGTGATCTGGACGACGCACGTGGGGGTGCCGCAGGGCAGCGCGGGATAGACAACCGTCACCGTCGGGACGGCCGTTGCGATGACCCCGTCGCTGTCGCCAACCACCGGTGCGCCGACGTTCCACTCGTACCTGACGATCGCGGGCGCTCCGACGGGCGGAGTCGCCGTGATCGTGATCGGCGTGTTCACGCGACCGGAGGAGGCCGAAACCTCCAGCGTGAATGGCACGGCGGGGAAGATCTCGACGGGTACCGACGTCCGGACGGTCTGGCCGAGGGCGTCCGTGGCGGTGACCGTGATCGTGAACGTCCCGGCAGTGCGGTAGGTGTGAGGAACCGGTCGTTCCCCGTTCAACGCGCCGAGCGAAGTCCTCGTCCCGTCCCCCCAGTCCACCTCGACCTCGCGGATCGGGCTCTGGCTCGCGTCTCCGTTGCTGCCCGCCGTGACTTCGATCACGAAGGTCGCGCTGACGCCCACGCTGGGCGTGGCTTCTGGCGGCGTGATGGAGACGGTGGGAACGGCGAGGGCCGTCACCGTAACGGTGCCTTCCTGCGCGCCGGCGCTCGCGGTCACGGGGGCGGTCTGGCTCGTCGTCAACGTCGAACGGGCGTGACCGCTCGCGTCGCTGATGGCCGTGTCGGGGTTGAGCCTGCCGAAGTCGGTGGAGAAGTTGACCGGCACGCCCGACAGCGAGTTGCCGCCGGCGTCCCGGACCGTTGCCACCACCTGGACGGTGCCGCCCGTCGAGGGCACCGTGCTCGGCGTGGCAGACACGAGGACCTGCTCCACGGCAGCGCCGCCGATGAGGATCTCGATCGGTTCCTCCACCGCGTTCGAACCTGAGAAGGCGCTCACCTGGGCGGTGCCCGAAACGGTGCCCGCCAGCAGCTTCACGGTGGCCTTGCCGTCCTGCGTCTTCGCCTCGCTGGGCTCGAGGGTGCCGAGCGAGGTGGTGAAGGTCACCGTCGTCCCGTTCTGCACGGGATACCCGTTGGCCTCGATGACGCTCGCCGTGATGTCGGCCGAGCCGTTCACCGGCAGGAACTGCGCGTTGGTGATCAGCGTGATCTTCGCCCCCGACGGCGCAACCAGGGCGACCTTGTCGCAGGCCTGGATGGCCAGCACCGACGACACGACGGCCAGGATGACCGCCCGGCCCACGCGCCGGCCGGGGGTCCGCGGGACACGGTGCGGGCGCTCGTTTGGTATCATTGGAGTCGCCAAGCAGTGTAATCACATGGGGTTGCAGGGTCAAGCGCCGCGGTCCGACTCGGGGTACGCGATGGCCGCGATGCTCGTCGCGATCGGCGTCATGTCCATCATGCTGACGGTCGCGATGCCGGCGTGGCGGCAGATGGTGCAGCGCGAGAAAGAGGAGGAGCTGATCTTCCGCGGGCAGCAGTACGCCCGCAGCATCGGGCTGTTCCAGCGCAAGTACGCCGCCGCCTACCCGCCCGACGTCGACACGCTCGTCCAGCAGAAGTTCCTGCGCAAGAAGTACAAGGACCCGATGGTGCCCGACGGCGAGTTCCAGGTGCTCTACCAGGCGTCGATGGGGCAGCCGATGGTGCCAGGCCTGCAGCCGGGCCTCGGGCAGCAGCAGCGTGGTGAGGGGCCCTCGGGCGCCCGGCGCGAGCAGGGGACGCAGGTCGGTGCGCCGCGCGACCAGCTCCGCCGCGGCGATCAGGCCCAGGTGCCGCGGGCCTCGCCGTTTGCCAACCGGCCCGCCGGGGGACTCTCGGGCACGGTCGGGCCGCGTGGCGGCGTCATCGGGGTCGTCAGCAAGAGCACGGAGAAATCCATCCGCCTCTACAACGGACGCGACCGCTACAACGAGTGGCAGTTCGTCTACACGCCGTCGCTGTTCGGTCCCGGGCAGCCCCGCCCGGGCATGAGACCTGGCCAGCCCCGTCCGGGTGGGAGACCGGGGCAGATGCCAGGCCGCCCACCCACATTCGGACCGGGTGCCCCGGGCAACCAGCCGAGCGGCGTCAGGCCGCCAACCGGCGGCAACCCCCGGTAGACAGCCCCGACAGCCGGTCCCGCCCTGGTCTCCGAAGGGCGCGGTTTCGTGTTTCAACAACCTGCTAGCCGGCCACCGCGTCGTGGAAGGCCTGCCGCACGGCAAGGATCTCGGCCGCATCGCCCGGCTTCGGGTGAACCCGGTTCGCCAGCAGCACCGCGTAGAACCGCCTCTCGGGATCGATCCACAGCGAGGTGCCGGTGAACCCGGTGTGCCCGAACGCACGCGGCGACAGGCGGGAGCCGCATGACGAGGTCGGCAGCATCGTGTCCCAGCCGAGGGCACGCGAACTGCCGGGAACCGCGACCCGCGTGACGAACGTGCGCAGCGTGCCGGGCGTCACGCCCAGGGCCGATTCATCGCCCTCCAGCCCCTGCATCAGGCGGCGCGCGAGGCTGCCCACGCCATGTGCCGTCCCGAACAGCCCCGCGTGGCCGGCCACGCCACCCAGTGCGTACGCGTTCCGATCGTCCACCTCACCCCTGAGCAGCCGTCCCCGCCACTCGTCCTGCTGCGTCGGTGCCGTCCGCCACACGTCGCCGGCCGCGATGCCGAAGCCGAGCCCCTCGGCCCCGAGAGCTTCGAACTGCCTGGCGAGGCTGGCACTGCCGATGTCTTCGAGGACGAAGCCCAGGAGCATGAAACCGAGATCGCTGTACACCGAGGCCGACCGGGGTGGGAACTCGAGCGGCAGCGCGCTGATTGCCTGCTCGAACTGCGCCCGGCCGGTGCACGTCTCGTAGAGCGGCAGCCAGGCCGGCAGCCCTGACGCGTGCGCGAGGAGGTCGGCGAGCGTCACCACGTCGCGGCCGCCGCCGCGCCAGGCCGGGAGCAGTTCCGAGAGAGGCGTGTCCAGGGAAAGCCGGCCGTCCTGCACCTGGCGCATGACGAGCGTCGTGGTGCACAGCACCTTCGTCAGCGACGCGAGGTCGTAGATGGTGTCGTTCGTGGCAGGTGGCGACGAGGCGCCGTAGGACAGCGTGCCGGTGGCGTACTGCCACGCCGGCCCGCCGGGCCCGCCAACCTCCGCGGCGGCACCCGGAAACACTTTTCGGCTGACGGCCTCGTCCAGCACGTCCTTCGCCCGGCCGAACCGTGTCGCCCCGTCTGCGCGCGGCATCTGCGTGTGTGGACGCCCGCTTCCGCGACGCTACCCCCCGAAGGCCGCCCGGCTCACCTCGGAGAGGTAGCCCGGGCCCTTGGGCGAGGCGGCGAGGCTGTCGTACGAGAAGAGGACAATGCCCGACGCCCCGAGCCTTCGAGCGATGCGGATGTTCTCGATGGTCTGCTCGGCCGACAAACGGTAGGCGCCGATGCCGGCCCACACCGGCACGTCGCGCGCCGCCCGCCTGGCCGCCGTCAGTTGCTCGGTAAAGGTGCTCGCGTCGGTGGCGTAGGCCATCGGGCAGACGACGTCGAGCAGCTGGCGATCGATCCAGCCGCTCCAGTCCTGCAGCCGCTCCGAGGCGGCGCGTGCCGCATCGGGGTAGACGGCCGCCGACAGCAGCGCCCCGGGACGGCGCCTCGTGAGGCTCTCGCGGATGCGCGACACCAGCGCGGTGAGCCGGCCGCGCCTGAACGCCTCCCACTCGTCCGGGTGCTGCTCGGCCCACCGCACGATGTCGGCGCCGATGGCGCGGCCGCGCCGCTGGCGCTCGCGCGCGTCGAGCCCTTCGAGCAGCGAGTCGCGGAACGCCTCGAGGGCCTCGCGGCTGTAGTCGAAGGCGCCGCTCGGGTACCGGACGTAGTCGAGGTGCAGGCCATCCACCGGGTAGCGCGTCACCAGGTCGGCGATCACCTGCACGGTGCGGTCGGCCGCCCCCGCGGGGATGGGCGAGAGGTACAGGCCCTCGATCCCGCCCGGCTGCGAGCGCACCCAGCGCGCCAGCTTGTCCAGGTAGAGCAGGCTCTTCGGGTTCAGGAGGCTCATGTCGCGGGCGATCTCCCGCGGCACCATGAGCCACTCCGGGTGCCGGTAGATGACGTGCTCGCGCGAAGACGGCAGGTCGGAGGCGCTCGACACCAGGTTGACGTTCACCCACGCGTGCACCTGCAGGCCCAGGGGGCGGGCGAGCGCGAGCGTCCTCGCCAGGGGGTCGAACGATTCGGGCTGCGAGGCGAGCGCGGCGGCACGGGGCTCGAGGCCGTCGGCGAAGTACGCGTCGCCGCGCCCCCGCACCTGCACCAGCAGGGTGTTGAAGCCTGCCGCGCGCGCCGACGACACCATCTCGCTGACGGCGCGCGGCGAGGTGAGCGACGTGCGGGCAACCCACAGCGCGCGCGTCTCGGTCGGCGCGGTGCGTGCCGCGGGCGCCTGTGCGCGGGGGACGGCAGCCGGCAGTGCCGCGAGGCAGGCGACGAGCACGACGACGGAAGGCAGCGGAACGTGCATAGAGGGATCGCGCGGGCGGGCTACTTGTCCTTCTCCCGTCCCTTCTCCTTGTCCGGGTCGCCCGTGCCCGACCCGAGGAGCTGGCGCAGCCGCGGCTCGGCGTCCTCGTCGATGGCCGCGCGCACGCTGCTGTCGGCCCGGCGCAGCTTCGAGAGCGCCTGGCGGAAGGGGAGGCCGGTCTTCTGCATCACGATGGCGGCCTTCACGTTCCAGTGCGCGCGCTTCAGAAGGCGGTCGGCCGTCTCGTAATCGATGCCGCTGACGAAGGTGAGGATCCGGCGCGCGCGGTCCTTGAGCTTCTCCGAACCGGTCTTGAGATCCACCATCAGGTTGCCGTAGGTCTTGCCGGTCCGGACCATGGCGCCCGTGGTGAGCATGTTCAGGACGATCTTGGTGGCCGTGCCCGCCTTGAGCCGCGTCGAACCGGCGATGACCTCGGGGCCCACCGCCGGCGCGATGGTCAGGTCCACGAAGGTCTGCAGCTCGGTGCCGGGGAAGCAGGTGACGAAGACGATCCGCGCCCCGGCCTTGCGGGCCCGGCTGAGCGCCCCGCGCACGAAGGGGGTCATGCCGCTCGCCGAGACGCCGATCACGACGTCCTTCGGTCCCGGGCGCAGACGGGCGAGGGCGCGGGCGCCGGCCTCGTAGTTGTCTTCGGCCCCCTCGACATCGCGGGTGATAGCCTTGTTGCCGCCGGCGATGACCGCCCGCACGAGCGACGGGTTCGTGCTGAACGAGGGCGGCATCTCGGCGGCTTCGAGCACTCCCAGCCGGCCGCTGGTGCCGGCGCCCACGAAGATGATCCGTCCGCCGCGCCGCACGGCCTGCGCCAGCATCTCGACGCCGAGGGCGATTCGCTCCTTCTCGCGGGCGACGGCGCTGATGATGCGGCGGTCTTCGTCGAGCATCAGGTCGATGATGCCGGCGGGAGGGAGCTTGTCGATGCCGAGGGTTGCGGGGTTGATGGCCTCGGTGGGCAGCTGCTGCCACTTGGAACGGATCGCCATGGTGACTATCGAAAGGGCGATACTAGCCCCCCGGCGAAGTGGTGTCAAACCTCGGCGCGCCGGGCGGGGCCGGGGCCGCCCGGGCGGCCCCGGCCC
>JARKSS010000081.1 GCA_029974175.1 Vicinamibacterales bacterium | reverse complement strand
CCCTGGCTGCGGCACCAGTGGATCATGAGTTCCGGGCCGGGCAGCCCGTGGCGGTCGCGCGTGTAGTCGGCCTGGCCCTCGACCGGCTCGATGAGCGACCAGTACATCGGCACGACGGCCGTGTTGAAAAGCCGCGCGAACTGCTCGCGGTAGCGGCGCTCGTCCTCGGCGTCGGGAAACTGTCCCCAGGCGAAGAGGTTGCCGCCGAAGGTGAACTCGTGGCTGAGTTGCTCGGCGGTGACCTCGGCCTCGTCGAGCGGCTCCCCGGTCTCGCGGTCCACCAGGCGCACGGTGAACTCGGCCGTGCGATAGGTCAGGATGCGTTCGTCCAGCAGCGGCGAGCGCAGGTACTCGGCCGTCACGGCCGCCAGCAGGCTGCGCGCCGTGACCAGCGTCTGGTCAACGTCGGCCGCCTGGCGGCCGGCCTCGCCGGCGGTAATGGCGGCAAAGCGAACCATTTCCCAGAGTCGCTCGGCCCGGCGGGACTGGTCCAGAAAGGCCTGGGTGCGCTCCGCGAGTTGCCGCGGCCCGGCTTCGACCGCCGCCCGCAGGCTGGCCCGCGCCGCCTCGGCCTTGGCGCGTCGCGCCGCCTCGGCCTTCGCCTCCCTGGCCGCAGGCAACGTCTCCAGCACCTGCCGCAGACTCTCTACATAGGACCGCGCCCGAGCCCGGGCTGCCTCGTAACCGCGATCCAGCGCGGGGCCCTCTTCGTCCCAGGTGCGCACCATGCGACCGGCCAGAAACGCCGCGGAACTGATGTGCGTATCCAGCAGTTCCAGCAACTCGGCCACGTCCTCGGCCCCGAGGGGCCTCTTGAGCTGACGGTCCTCTGCCAGAGGCTCGGGCACGTCGGCGCTGCTCTTCAGGGTCGCCGGTCGGCCGTCGGGCAACGTGAGCCGCGCCGAGAACCCGAACTGGCCCGACTCGCTCCAGACGCGAAGGAGCAGGCGATTCCACCCTTTGGCCAGCGTTATCTTGATCCTCTCCGCGTCGGCCTTCCAACTGCCCGACGACTTGGCCTGGCCCACCTGCTTGCCGTTGAGGAAGACGACGGCCGTGTCATCGCAGCCGAGGAGCAACCGATATTCCTTCTTCTCCTCGCTGAAGAGGTACACGTGGGCCAGGGCCGTCTCGTTGCCCGTCGGGCCGAGCACATTCAGATCGACGAAGCCGTCGCGGCGCGCCGTGACCACGGTCCACAGCCGGCCCATGGTCATTCGTCCTTCGAAGGCCAGATCGCCGGCATCGAAGATCTGCCGGTCGGCGGCGAGGTTG
>JARKSS010000058.1 GCA_029974175.1 Vicinamibacterales bacterium | reverse complement strand
CGGCCAAGGGCAGCAGCGCCGGGACCGCCACGAGGATCGCCGTCAGGCGCCGGGGATGGGCCGGCCACCGCCGCGGGGCGAACGCCGCCCCCGCCGCCGTTCCGAGCATCCACGACGTGAGCGCGAGGAGGTAGACCAGCTCGACGCCGTAGAACGCGACGTTCAGCTCGCGCAGCAGGACGACCTGGCAAAGCAGCGAAAGGACGCCGATCAGGAAGAGAGAGAGGGACACTGACGCAGTGACGGGTGAAGCTCTTAGTTGTTGGTCGTTAGGCTAACAACTACCTATCATCGTCGTCTCTCCGCGAAGACCTCGGCCTGGAAGGTCGAGAGCCTGGCGCCGACGCGCCAGCAGCCCTGCTCGAGGCCCGCCTTCAGGCACAGGTTGTCGAGCAGCTCGTCGCGTCCCCATCCTTCCTCGGTCGCCACGTGCGGGAGAAACACCGCGGATTTTCCATCCCTCTCGAGCACCACGCCGTCGCGGCCCGGCTCGACCGCCCCGGGCCCCTCCACTCGCCGGGGCGGTGTCAGCAGCGAGATCTCGACCTCGATGTTCTTCAGCTCGCTCGCCTTCACGCGCGAGAAGCGGCGGTCCTGGAAGGCGGCGGCAAGCGCCATCCGCTGAACGAGCTGTGGTATGGGCATGCCTGGCTGCATCTGCCCGATGCAACCGCGGAGGTTCCCGCGTTTGCGGAGCGTGACGAATACCCCCTGGCGGCGCTCGGTCTCGGCGCCGAACCCGCGCGGAAGCGGCAGCGTCTCGCTGGCGAGGTAGCGATCGATGCTGGCACGTGCGAGGCCGAGCAAACGCTCGCGGTCCTCGGGCGACACGGGCCCGCGCGCGGACGGCCGGCGCTTCGGCAGGCCCGTGAGATCCTTCCCGGCCGGTCCCTCGGTGAACGCCACGGCGGCGTACCCCACCACGCGATCGGGGTCTCCGACGGCGACGTCGCCCGAGTTGGCGTAGCTCACGGCGTGGGCCCGCGCGGCCCCCAACTCGCGCGCGGCCACGATTGCCACCAGGACGGGCGCCTCGCCGCACGCGCGCGTCACGAGGCCTGGAGGGCCGGCACGCTCGGCCATCTGCAGCGAGAAGACCACTTGCGCGGGATCCATCGAAAGGATGGCCTCGATGGTCCGCCGATCCACATCCGCGGCCTCACTTGCCGGAGGATAGTGGGAGAGATCCGAGCTGGCCACGATCAAGGCCTTGCGATCGCGCAGCACCTCGGCGAGCGTCCGGCCGAAGCGTTCGGCAAGCGCCGGGTTGGCTGGCGCGACGATGGCCGCGACGACGGGCAGATCAGGAAAGAGGCGGCGGACGAACGGCAGCTGGACCTCGATCGAGTGCTCGCGGGCGTGAGCAGACCGGTCGGCCACGCAGTCGCGACACTTGGCGAGAAGCGCGGTGACGAGCGCGGCGTCGTTCCGGACGATGCCCAGCGGCGTCTTCAGCCCTTCGCCGTCGAAGATGGAGATCCGGGTTGCCTGCAGGCCGGTGTGGTTGGTGCCGAGCAGCACGATGGTGTCGTACTGGTGGCCGGCGGCCTGTGCCCAGGCATCGGCGGCAATCTGGCCCGAGAAGACGTAGCCCGCGTGGGGGACGACGAGGGCGAGCGGGCGGTGGCCGGCTGCGGGCACGGCATCGGCCAGGTAGCCGTCGAGGGCGGCGTTCAGGGTGCGTGCCGCGGCCGGGTAGAAGCCGCCGGCGACGGCCGGCTCGCGCACCGCCGCTTGCCCGGCCGCCGGGCTTGTGTCGCCTCGCACGGCCGGAGCGGCCGCTCCCGCCAGGGCGGCGGTGACCAGCGCCAACACGCCTCGACGGACCCTCGTCATGCCCATACCCCCTTCACCGGCGCCCGGCAGTACTCGCACCGCCCCGCGACGAGATGCTGCTCGGTGACGAAGAACCCTTCGCGCCGCACGACGATCTTCCGGCACGCCGGGCAATAGGTGTGATTGCCGGCATGGCCGGCGACGTTTCCGATGTACACGAAATGGAGCCCCGCCGCCATCCCGAGATCCCTGGCCCGCTCCAGCGTCGCGACCGGGGTCGGCGGCAGGTGCAGGAGCTGGTAGTCGGGATAGAACCGGGAGAAGTGGAGCGGCACGTCGGGGCCCAGTTCGCCGGCGACGAACGACACGAGGTCGCGAAGCGCCCGATCCGAGTCGTTCAGCGTCGGCACCACGAGGTTGACGATCTCGAGGTGCACCTTGGTGGCGGCGATCTGCCGGATGCTGCGGAGGACCGGCCGAAGCTCGGCGCCGCAGACGTCGCGGTAGAAGGCTTCGCTGTACCCCTTGAGGTCGATCTTGATCGCAGAGAGCGCGGCGCACAAATCGGCAAGCGGCGTCTCGTTCATCAGCCCGCAGCTCACCATGACCGAGCGGATTCCCCGCGCGTGCGCCTCGGCCGGGACGTCGAGCATGTACTCGGTGAAGACGGCCGGCTCGTTGTAGGTGAACGCGATGATCGGGCTTCGGCGACCCTGGGCCGCGCGAGCCATGTCGGCAGGTGTCCGGTAGGGCGGGGAGAAGTCGCCGGGAGACGATTGCGACAGCTCCCAGTTCTGGCAGAACCGGCACCGCAGCGGGCAGCCCGAGGTGCCGAAGGAAAAGGCGTCGCTGCCGGGCAGGAAGTGATAGAAGGGCTTCTTCTCGATTGGATCGACGGTGATCGAGAGCGGGCGCCCGTAGACGAGGCTCTTCAATTCGCCGCGCACGTTGGCCCGCGCACGGCAGGCGCCGCGACCGCCCGGGGTGATCGTGCAGCGCTGGGCGCAGAGGAGGCACTTGACCGCCGCAGCCCGGTGCCGGTGCCCTGGCGTCAGGACCTCGCCTGCCGCGTGGCAGCGGAGGCAGTCGTTGCCGGCATCAGCCCCTGCCACCCAGTAGCGCGCCCGTGGGGCGGGCGGCGTCAGTTCCTGCACGCCCGTGGGCCAGGCGAGCGGCGCCAGGCCCAGGACTGGCGCCCCGGCCCCCAGGCTCGCGGCCCGTTCGAGCAGCTGGCGGCGGGTGAGCATGCGGGGATCTTACCCCGGTCGGGCCGTCCCGCCTCAGCTCCTGCGGATTACGCTCCCGTCGCCGCCTGTGTTATCGTTGCTGCGACGGTTTCAAGGAGAGTCGATGCGAGTGGGTCTGCCGGAACTGGTCATCATCCTGGTCATCGTCCTGCTTCTCTTCGGCACCAGCCGGCTGGCTGGGCTGGGCAAGGGACTCGGGCAGGCGATTCGCGGCTTCAAGAACGAGGTGGGGCCGCGCGACGACGAAGAAGAACCCGAGGTCAGGGGCCGGAAGTAGCCTCCCTCATTTCCTCCCGCCCTACTGGCGCGCGAGCAGGGCCTCCAGGTAGCGCGATTTGAGCTGACGGCTGGCCAGCACCCGCTTGACGGGCGGCAGCTTCAGGATCACGCCGAGGACGGCCGCCATGGCGCGGTGGCTGGCCAGGGCCTGGTTGTCGAAGACCAGGTCCTGCAGCTTCCCGCGCTCGATCGCCATCAGCACTACCTTGTGCGTCGAGTTGATTTGGCGTGATGACGCGGGCCGGGCGCTCGCGCAGCGCCAGCCCGCCGCGCTTGCAGGCGGGCACGCACACGCCGCAGCCGAGGCAGATCTCCTCGTTCACTCGGGCCGTCTTGACACGCGGCCGGACCGGGTCGTTGGCCGACACCAGCGCCATGGCCTCGACGGGGCACGCCTCGACGCACGCTCCGCAGCCGTTGCAGCGGCCCCTGTCCACCGACGGCAGGTAGTTGGTGGTGTGGACGGGGTGGAGGAAGCCGAACCGGCGTGCGGCGACGAGGGCCTCGCAGCAGCAGCCGCAGCAGTTGCAGATGAAGTTGGGGCGTTGGCGCACGTTCTCGCCGAACTGCACGAGGCCCCTCGAGCGCGCCTGCTGCAGCAGGTCGAGGCACTCGGAGGTCTCGACCCGGCGTGCGGCGCCATGCCGCGTCAGCGACGAGGCGGCCGTGTTGAACGTCATGCAGATGTCGAGCGGGGCGTCGCAGGCGCTTGCCACGTGCTGCATCTTGTGCCGGCAGTAGCACAGGCTGATGCCGATGCAGCTCGCCTCTTTCACTACCTCGCTGGCGCGCTCGTACTCCAGCACGTGGAGCGACAGCTCCTCGGGCAGCGCCTCCTCGTTCACGAACACGCGCCCGAGCTGCGTCTCGCCCCTCAGGAACAGCGCCTTGATGAAGTCCTCCTCGACGTTCAGGTACTGGTAGAAGAGGCGGGCGAGCAGCGCCTGGTCGAGATCACCGCGAAGCCGCATCATCGAGAACTCGAAGAAGCCGGCCATCGGCGGCGGCAGCACGTAGTGCCGTACGCCGTCCGGCCGCTCGATGTCGAGGAGGATGGCCCGGCCGGCCAGCGTGTCGAGCACCTCGCGGGCCTCGGCTTCGGGCATCTTCCAGGCGCGGGCAGCGGTGGCGGCGGTGAACGGCTTGATGGGGAGGCGCGTGACGAGGGCAGCCTCGCGCTCGCTGAAGAGCAGCTGGAGGATCGCGTAGAGCACCTCGGAGGGCGGCGCCCCCTGCGGAAAGCGATTCAGCCGCTCGACGAGGCTTCGGTAGGCACCCCGGGCGGTAAGGTGGGCCATCGGGGACTCACGGAAGAAACGTGGAACGCAGGGGCTACTTCAGGGCTTCTTCTCCTCCGAACTCGCGGTCGGGCGCCAGCTCGCGCAGGATCGCCCGGTCGGTCTCGGTCTCGACGCCGCGGATCAGGCGGCTGAGCGTGGCTCCCACACCCGGGCCGAGCATGAACCCCTGGCCGCACATCCCCTCGGCGTGAACGTACCCCTCGACCTGCTTCGACCAGCCGAGGACGGGCGACCCATCGGGCGTCATCGGGTAGAGCCCGCGCCAGGTGCGCCGCACCTTGACGTTCGCCAGCTTCGGCATCAGGCCCACCATCCGGGTGGCGATCATCGGCAGGTAGGACGACGTCTCGCGGCGGTCGGTGCCGACGACCGGCGGGTCGGGCGTGATGCAGAACACGATGCCGCCGGGGCCGTGCTGGTAGAAGTAGTAGTTGCGCGCGCCCGGCGTCGGGCGGATGTCCACCAGCATCGGGCCGAAGAAGCGGGCGACCGGCTCGGTGATGCCAGCCTCGTGGCTGTCGGGCGCGACGGGCGTATCGAGGCCAGCCGATTGGGCGATGGGGCGCGCCCACGCACCGGCCGCGTTGACCACCGTCTCGGTGGCGTAACCCCCTTTATCGGTGCGCACGCCAACCACCCCGCCGCGGCGCTTCACGATGGCGGTGACCCGTTCGCGGAAGCGGAACCGGACCCCCAGCTCGACCGCCCGGCGGTAGAACGCCGCCGACGATAACAGGGGTGAGGCCGAGCCGTCCTCGGGCGAGTAGGTGCCGCCTCGCAGGCCGTCGCGCGCGATGGCGGGCACCAGGTCGAGCAACTCGTCGCGGTCGAGCCACCGGATGTTGAGGCCGTGCCGCTGCTGGACCTGCAGCAGCTCCTTGAGCGCCTTTTCTTCCTGCTCGCGGTAGGCGACAAAGACGTAGCCGCCCTGGAACCACTCGATGTTGTCGCCGTGCAGCGCCTGCCAGCTCGAGAAGAGCCGCAGCGATTCGAGGCACAGGTGAATCTTGGCCGGCGCGGAATGCGTTGCGCGGATGCCGCCGATGGCGGCCTTGTTGCTCCCCTGGCCCGGCCCGGCGAACTGGTCGACCACGAGCGTCGAAAGGCCCGCCTCGGCCAGCGACACGGCCGTGGGAAGGCCGACGCTGCCCGCGCCGATCACGATCACGTCGTAGACCTGCGCGCCCATTACATGCCCCCCTCGTGCACGTCGGTCGCGTGTCGCCGCGGCACGTCCTTGATCGGCGCCTCCCCCTGGACCACCCCCGCGAAGGCGCCGAGCGGCACCTCCATGAACAGCGGCCGCCTCGTCAGGTCGGTCACTTCCTCGGCGGGCACCCCTTCTTCGCGGAACAAGCGCTTGATCAGGCTGGGGCACGTCTTGCCGCCGCACGCCCCCATCCCGCAGCGCGTGATCGCCTTGAGGTGGTTCATGTCCCGGACGCCCGCGCGGATCAGCTCGCGCAGCTCGCGCGCGGTCACCCGCTCGCACCGGCACACGATCTCGTGGTCCTCGATCGGCTGCCCGGTCGTCTCGGGCCGGGCCGGCTCCCACGGTTCCTGCACGCGGATGCCGGCGATGCGCGGCGCGATGTCGGCCGGGGCCACCACCCGGACCAGCAGCGCGCGGTCGGCATCACGCGGCGCGCGCACCCGCGTCACCTCCAGGTTGCCGAGCACGGCACCTTCGCTGTCGAGCACCGTGACGACGTCTCCCTGCTTGATCGAGCGGGCCGAGAACTCGTAGGGGATGACGACGGTCGGATGGTCCGCGCTCTTGCGGTAGTCCACCAGGGTGACCGCCAGCCCCGGGCAGATCGCCACGCACTTCTCACACCCGTCGCAGGCCTCGCCGACGAACTCGGGCAGCCCCATCACCTCGTCGCCCGTGATCACGATGCTGTGATTGGGACAGATCGAGGTGCAGGGGTTGCAGGGAATCTCCTGCGAGCAGTGGAAGACGGGGAAGACCCCCTCCCGCGTGGCGGGGAGGTCTTCGGTGATCGTCATCCCGGGGCGCGACTTGAGCACCTCGGCCGTACGGTGCCACTCGGGGGGCACCTCGCCGACGTCGCGGCCCAGGCTGCGCGCCACCTCGAGGCCCCGGATGCGCCCCGTGAACATCGCCGCCGACGCCTCGGCGATTTCCTCCGCGTCGCCGGCCGCCACCGCGGGCAGGCCGAACTCCCTGGCCTTTTCCAGGAACTCATTCACCGGGTCGAGGCCGACCGCGACGAGGATGGTGTCGCACTCGAAGCACTTCTCGGTGCCCGGGACGACCTTCCAGTTCCGGTCGATCTGCGCGATGACCACGCCGCTCACCTCGCCGTCGCCCTCGGCGCGCACGATGGTGTGCGAGGTGTAGATGGGGACGCCCATCCGCGCAAGCTTGTCCTTGTGAACCTTGTAGCCGCCGCACTCGGACAGCGCCTCGCACAGCCCCACCACCGCGATGCCGGCCTGCAGCGCGTGGTACGCGGCAATCAGCCCCACGTTCCCGCCGCCGATGACGAACAGTCGCTCGGCCGGGCGGACGAGGTCACGGTTCACCAGCGTCTGGAAGGCCCCCGCCCCGTAGACGCCGGGCAGCGTGTTGCCGGGGAACACGAGGCTCTTCTCGCGCGCGCCGGCGGCCACCAGCAGGACGTCGGGCCGGACGATGAAGTACTGGCCTTCGCGAAGGACGCCGACGCGCCGATCCGAGAAGACCGCCAGCACCGTCGAGTTCAACCAGATGCGGACGTGCTCGAAGCCGCGCACTTCCTGCTCGAGCCGGGTGGCGATGTCGATGCCGCGCGTCCCGGCGTGGCAGGCCTCGATCGACCCGAAGAACTTGTGCGTCTGGAGGACGAGCTTGCCGCCAAGCCGGTGCTTGTCGTCCACGATGAGCGTGCGGACGCCCGCCTTGCCCAGCTCGATCGCCGCGCTGAGGCCCGCGGGCCCGCCGCCGACGATGAGGCACTCGACCTCCACCGTTTCGATCGGGTGCGTGTGCGGGTGTCCCTCGACATCGGGCAGGACGGGAAGCCCGTCGAGCGGCTCGACCGCCATGCCGGGACGGACCGGCGCCATGCACGCCTTCACCGGCAAGCCGTCGGCGATGACCGTGCACTGCGCGCACTGGCCGTTGGCGCAGAAGATGCCCTGCGGGGCGCCGTCCTTGTGGTGGTGGCCGAAGGTGCGCACGCCGTTCGCGAAGAGGGCCGAGGCGATGGTCTCGCCCTCGCGCGCCTCGAACGGCTGCCCCTGCCAGCTGAACGGCACGGGGCGCGCCTCGGGCACAGGGAGGATCGGATGCTCAAGGATGCGATGGTCGGCCACGGGGATACTCCCGCAGAACGATTCGAGGGCGTGGGGCTTGGCTGAAGAGCGGCGGCGGGGGAGACACCGACGGGGGCAGGATACCACAGGAGGGTGGCAGTCCACGAAGTCACGGAGTCACGAAGTCGCGAAGTCACGAAGTCGTGTCACGACGTCGCCAAGTCGGGTCACGACGTCTACGGTCGGCTGGTCCCGGGAGGCCCGGTAGCAGGTGGGGCGTCAGAGGTTGAGGCAGAATAGTCCAATGCGTATGGTGTCGCCCCGGTCGTTGACGCCGGCCACCTGCCGGCGTGCGGTTCGCCACTTGAGCGTCGTCGATCCGGTCATGCGCGCCATCATCGAGCGGCACGGGCCGTGCCGCCTCGGCATTGCCCAGGACCGGCCGGTCCTGCACGCGCTGACGCGGGCGCTGGTCGCGCAACAACTCTCCGTGAAGGCAGCGCAGACGATCTTCACCCGCTTCCTGGGGCTGTTCCCCGACAACGGCTTCCCCCCGCCCTCGGCAATCCTTGCCGTTCCGGACGAGCGGCTGCGCGAGGCCGGCCTCAGCCGCCCGAAGGCGTCCTACCTGCGCGACCTGTGCAGCCGCGTGCTGAGCGGCGATCTCCCGCTCGACCGCCTCGGCGAGATGCCCGACGAGGAGGTGCTGGCCACGCTGACCGCGGTGAAGGGGATTGGCCGCTGGACGGCCGAGATGATCCTCATCTTCCAGCTGCGGCGGCCCGACATCCTGCCGGTGGACGACGTGGGGATCCTGCGCGGCATCCAGAAGGCGTACGGCCTGCGCACGCGTCCCGCGCCCGCGCGCGTGCTGCGCCTTGGCGAGAAGTGGCGTCCGTACCGGTCGGTGGCGAGCTGGTACATCTGGCAGAGCCTCGACAGCACGCCCGCCTAGCGTCGATTCCTATTAGAATGGCTCGCTCGTCGGCCGTGCGGCCGGCCCATCGGAGGTTTCGATGATCCGAGTGCGACGTGTGCGGATTGCCATCCTGCTGCTGGCGTGCGGCTTCGCGGCGGCGGCGACAACGAGTACGGCGGGCCAGGAGCGCGCCGGCGGGAAGAAGGTCTGGTTCACCTACGACCAGGTGTTCGGGGCTCCGGCGCGGCCGGCCCCAGGCGCGATGCAGGCGGCATCGGTGTTGGCCCCGTTGCCGATGGTGACGGGCTGGGCGGATGCCGACCACTTCCTCGAGGTGCGCGAGGATCCGTCGGACAAGCAGCGCAAGGTCTACGCCGTTCGGGCCGAGGACGGCTCGGCCCGGCTGTACCGCGACTACAGCGAGGTCCAGAAGGCCCTGCCGGCCGGGTTCCAGGCACAGGCGGCCGCGGCCACCATGCCCGACCTGTCGGCCTTCGTGTTCCTGAAGGGCGGCGACCTCTATCACTACGATGCGGTGGCGAAGCGCTTCCGGAGGCTGACCGCGACGCTGGCCGAGGAGAAGAACCCGCGCTTCTCGCCCGACGGGAAGTGGGTGGCCTACACGCGGTCGAACGACCTCTTCGCGTACGACCTGGTGAACGGGGTCGAGCACCAGTACACCAACGACGGCAGCGACACCGTCTACAACGGGTGGGCGTCGTGGGTCTACATGGAGGAGATCCTCGGCCGCGCCACCAACTACGCGGCGTTCTGGTGGTCGCCCGACAGCACCAGGCTCGCGTTCATGCGCTTCGACGATTCGCCGGTGCCCGTGTTCCCGATCTACCGTGCCGACGGCCAGCACGGCGAGCTCGAGCGGCAGCGCTACCCGAAGGCCGGCGATCCGAACCCCTGGGTGCGGATAGGCGTCGTCCCGGTGGCCGAAGGCGGCGTCGTCTGGATGGACTTCGAGGAGAAGGCCGACCACTACATCGCCTGGCCGTTCTGGACGAAGGACAGCAAGACGCTCACGGTGCAGTGGATGAACCGTGGCCAGGACGTGATCCGGTTCTACAACTGCGACCCGGCCACCGGGAAGAAGGTGCAGATCTTCGAGGAGAAGCAGCCGGCCTGGGTCGAGTTCTTCGAGGACCTGTACCACTTCCAGGACGGCTCCGGCTTTCTGCTGCGGAGCAACGTGGACGGGTGGGACCACCTGTACTACTACCGGAGCAACGGCACCCTGCAGCAGCGGCTCACCAGCGGCGAGTGGCGTGTCCAGAGCATTGCCGCGGTGGACGAGGCAGGGGGCTGGGTGTACTTCGTCGCGCGCTACGGGAAGCCCTGGGACCTGCACCTGATGCGCGTCCGGCTCGACGGAAGCGGGCTTCAGCAGCTCACCAGGGAGCCAGGCTCACACACCGTGCGCGTGGCGCCGGGCGGCAAGTACTTCGTTGACACCTTCAGCTCGATCTCGACCCCGCCGGTGATGGCCCTCTATCGCGGCGACGGGACGCTGGTGCGCAAGCTTGGCGAGGCGTGGACCCCCGAGGCCGAGCGGTATGCATGGGGGAAGGCCGAGCTGTTCACGATCCCGTCCGAGGACGGGGCGTTCCAGTTGCCTGCCTATTGGGTGCTGCCGCCCGATTTCAACCCGAAGAAGCAGTATCCCGTGATCTTTTCGGTCTACGGTGGCCCCGACGCCGGCACGGTGAGGAACGCCTGGCTCGGGCTGCGCAGCCACTACTGGGCGCAGCGGGGCGTCATCACCATCAGCGTCGATCACCGCGGCGGCGGCGCCTTCGGCAAGAAGGGCGTCGCGCTGATGCACCGGAACCTGGGGAAGTGGGAGATGGCCGACCTGATCGCGGCGGCGAAGTGGCTGCGCACGAAGCCGTTCGTCGCCAAGGACCGGATCGGGATCGAGGGTGGGAGCTACGGCGGCTACACCACGATGATGGCGCTCTTCTATGGCGCCGGGCACTTCAACTTCGGCCAGGCAGGTTCGTCGGTCAGCGACTGGCGACTCTACGATACGGTCTACACCGAGCGCTTCATGGACACGCCCCAGGAGAACCCCGAGGGCTACCGCGCGGGTGCGGTGCTGACCTACGGCGATTGCTACAAGGGCGGCCTGCTGATCACGCACGGCACGATCGACGACAACGTGCACCTGCAGAACTCGATGCAGGTGGTGGACTACCTGACAACGGCGAACAAGCCGTTCGAGCTGATGCTCTATCCCGACAGCCGGCACGGCATCCAGGCCGCGCAGCGGGCGCACTACTCGCGCGTCGGGCACGACTACTGGGTGAAGACGCTGCTCGGGGGCAAGCTGCCCGCGGGGCCCAGGTAGGGATCCAGGATTCGGGATTCAGGATTCGGGAGTCCGAAGTCGGGAGTCCGGAGTCGGGAGTCGGGAGTCGGGGGGCATGAGTCGGAGGGCAGGATCCGGGAACGGCTGACCCCTGCAGGTGACGGTGGGCCTGCGCGGCAACGGGCCGAAACGATGAAGTCAGCCGGAAACCGCGCGAATCGGCGTGAGTTGCCGCTGGCATCGTCCTTGTTCACCGGGAGGGTGAAGCGCCGCAGCCACGGCGCCAGACCAAGGGGGATGTCATGAAGGCGTGGACCGGAGCCCTGATTGCGGTTCTGACGATCGGCCTGATGGTGTTCGGCCTCGGGATGCGTTCGCATTCCGGCGTGGCGGGACAGGCCGTGAGCCTGGCGCGCGCGCCGCAGGCGAACGGGCTGGCGGAGCCCGAAGCGGTGACGGCCGCCGCCGCGACTGGTCTGCCGGCTGCCGAGGCGGCTCAGGTGCCGACGCTGGTCAACTGCGGCCCCGGGCAACAGGCGCTCGTGAGACAGGTGACGCTGGCCAACGGGCAGGCAGCGTCGCAGGTTGACTGCGTCGGCGTGGCGGCAGGCGCAGTGGCGTACGCGGCCGCCCAGCCTGCCTTCGCCGCTCCGCAGGTGAGGATGGCCGCCGACGATGACATCGTGACCGCGGCCCGCGTGGTGAGGACCGCCGAGACCTACCGGACGTCGGTGCCCACCCGGCAGGTGGAGAAGCCGGGGCGCAGCTGGAAGAAGACGGCGCTCATCATCGGCGGATCGACCGCGGCGGGTGCCGGCGTCGGAGGCATCGTCGCCGGCAAGAAAGGCGCGCTCATCGGCGCGGCCATCGGCGGCGGCGCCAGCACCATCTACGAGGCGGTGAAGAGGTAGGGGCTAGGGGCTAGGACAGGGGCGCGGCCGCGGCCGCGTCCCACGCTTGTACGCCGGCCTCATTTCTCGTTCTTCTTCGCCGCGATCTCGATCAGCATCCGCATCAACGTTTCCGGATCGGTGGGCTTGGTGAGGTGCTCGTCGAACCCCGCCTCGTGCGTGCGCCGGCGGTCCTCGTCCTGGCCCCATCCGGTCAGTGCGATCAGGTAGGCGTCGCGGGTCCGAGGCTCGGCGCGAAGCCGGCGGGCCACCTCGAGCCCGCTCATGATTGGCAGGCCGAGATCGAGGAGGACGACGTCGGGCCTGAACGCGCGGGCGGCGGTCAGCGCGCTGGGCCCATCCGACGCCGTCTGCACTTGGTGACCCTGGCTGGCTACGATTGACGCCAGCATTTCGACCAGGTCCACGTTGTCGTCCACGACCAGGACGCGAAGGGGCCTGGCCGCCGGGAGAGCCGGTCCGAGAGGTGGGGCCGGTTGAACCGCGGGTGCACGCGCCAGTGGCAGGGTGACGACGAACTCGGCCCCTTTTCCCGCGCCTTCACTGAAGGCCTCGATCGTCCCGCCGTGCATGGCGACCAACCGGCGGGCGAGGGCGAGTCCGATGCCGAGGCCGCCCCGCATCCCCTCTCCGTGGTGGACCTGCTGGAACATCTCGAAGAGCCGCGGCATCTGCCCCGCGGGGATGCCGATGCCCGTGTCCTTGACCCGCACGACCGCGCGTCCGTTCTCTTCCCGGGCATGGAGCCAGATACGGCCGCCGCGGGGTGTGTAGCGCGCGGCGTTGGCGAGAAGGTTCGTCAGCACCTGCGTCAGGCGATGGGGATCGGCCTCGACGTGGAGCGGTGTGTCCGGAAAGGTCACCTCGAGGCGGTGGCGCGATGCCTGGACGAGAGAAGCCGTGCTCTCCACGGCAGCATCGAGGATCTGCTGGAGCGGCGCCACCTCGCGGCGCAGTTCCACCTTGCCGGTGTTGATGCGGGAGATGTCGAGCAGGTCGTCCACGAGCCGTTCGAGGTGGCCGAGTTGCCGCTTGACCACCTCGAGTGCGTGTGCGGCCTCGGCGTCGAGGGGGACGCGCTCGATGACGGGAAGCGCGTAGACGATCGGGGTCAAGGGGTTGCGCAGTTCGTGGCTGAGGATCGAGATGAACTCCGACTTGCGGCGGTCGGCCTCTCGCAGCGCCTCTTCCACGGCGTAGCGGTCGGAGACGTCCATCAGGAACCCGACGATCCGGCGGCGCCTTGGGTCGTGCTGTGAGAAGGAGGCAAGGGTGCGCTTGCCGCTGCCCGGCAATCGCACCTCGAAGTCCAGCGAGACGACGGCGTCGGTCGTCGTGGCCTCGAGGATTACACGCTCGATGCTGGCGCGGCTTGCTGCGTCCACCCGGGCGCGCGCTTCCATCCTGGTGAGCGTCGCGGCGCGCTTCGGCAAGCCGAGCAGGGCGGCGGCCTCGGGCGACAGTTGCACCGAGCCGGTGTCAAGGTGGTAGTTGAAGACCCCGCCCCGGGCCGCGAGCATCGCGAGCCGCAGCAACTCCTCCTTCTCGCGGAGCGCCCTCAGGCTGCGTTCGCTCTGCGCGAGCGCACGGCGCTGGGCCTCAGTTGCCGCCCTCGCGTCGATCGCGAGCACCGCCAGGCTGGCAACGGCGGCCATCACGCACAGTTCCTCGTCGTCCAGGGGGCGGTGCGAGCGGCGGCCGAACAGCAGCGTGCCCACGACCCCTTCCGGGCGGATCAGGGGATGGCAGGCGACGACCGGGAGTCCCAGCGCCTCGAGGAGGGGATCGTCCGGGTCGGTGGCGGGATGGGCCGTATCGACGATGGCGGGCGTGCCGCGGGCTGCAGCCAGGCCGCACAACCCGCGGCGCGCGTCGAGGTGCTCGACGGCGGCGGCCACCTCGGGCCGAAGACCGGCGTACGAGCGAAGCGTCAGCGTCGTGCGGCCACCGTCCTCGAACGCGTAGTAAAGGACGGCGTCGAGGCCCAGGTTGGCGTGGATGCGGGCGCACAGCTCACCCGTCACCTGCTGCGGCCGCCCGGCGGCGAGCAGGTCGGAGGCGATGCCGGCCAGCAGGCGCAGACGTTGGGTGGACGCCTCGCTGCTCATGGTCGCCCTGCACAGGTGCCTGTCCTGTATTGGACGGGAAGGAGACGTTCCTTCCCGTCCACGGCGGCAATGGGCGAGGCTACTTCGGGACCCCCGGTCCGAGCACCCGTCCGCTGATCGAGTGGCACGACGCGCACCCGCCAATCAGGTTGCCGTAGACCTCGGCGCGTGCAGCGGGTGTCGCTGCCTCGGCCGCCTTCTCGGCCACCTCGTGGGTGCGCGCCTGCGCCTCGAGGGCCTCCTTCGACAGCTGTGCGTCCATCGGGAACGCATCGGCCTTGAGTGGTGACGCCTTCAGGGCTTCGGCGCCCCGCTTCCACATCTCGTCGGACGGGACGACCAGCCCCTGGTAGAGCATGTCCACCGCATGCTGGTGCTCGATCATCTTCGCCGCGACCGGGTTGGCCGGTTCCTTTTCGGCGTCCGGCGCGGGGAGGCTTGGCCGCTTGGCCATCGTGCTGTGGCACGCGCCGCACTTCGCGACGACGCGGGCCGTCGCGTCGCTTGCGGCGTCGAGCGTTGTGGCCGCGGCCGCCTCCTGGGCCGCCTGCTGCATGTCCTCGAGGGTGCCGAGGACGTTTTCCGGCAGCCCGGTCAGTTCCTGGTGGCCCGCGAAGGTGCGGGCCGCGGTGGTTGCGCCGTCGAGATCGCCACGAATGAGAGCATGCTGGATCTGCTGAACCTGTGCGAGGTGGTCGTGCATGTGCTTGACGACCTCCGCCGACGGGAGG
>JARKSS010000035.1 GCA_029974175.1 Vicinamibacterales bacterium | reverse complement strand
CAGGGCGCCGGCGACGAAGACCGGGACGACGGCGATGGCGAAACGAAGGCGTCTCAAGAGCATGCGGGATGGTAACATCGCCGCCACTCATACCCGCCAGCGAGGAGGAACCGATGGCACCGGTCCGGCACCCCATGTTCGTTGTGATGCTCGGCGCCTGTGCGATGGTCGCCACGTCGTTCGCCGCCCCGATCCAGGGGCCGCCTCCCGGAGCGCAGCCGGGGCGTCCGCGCGCGTCGGCTGCAGCCACCGCCACACCGCAGGCCGCCCGGCCCACGGCTGATGCCGAGCGCCGCCAGGCGTCGGCGCCCGAGATGGAGGAGCGGACTTCCGTCACGAAGCACACGATGCGCATCGGCGGCCAGGCCGTCCCCTACACGGCGACGGCTGGGACGCTGGTGCTCCGGGACCAGGCCGGGAAGCCGATCGCGAGCTTCTTCTACGTGCTCTACACCCGCGACGACGTCACCGACATCGGCTCGCGCCCGATCGTCTACTCCTTCAACGGTGGACCCGGGACGGCGTCGATCTGGATGCACATGGGGTTCACCGGGCCGCGGCGCGTGGTGTACGACGAGGACGGCTTCATGGTGCAGCCCCCGTTCCGCCTGCACGACAACGAGCATTCGATCCTCGACGTGGCCGACATCGTCTACATCGACCCGGTGGGCACCGGCTTCAGCCGCATGGCTCCCGGCGAGGACCTCCACCGCTTCCACGGGGTGATGGAGGACATCGAGGCGATGGCCGACTTCATCCGCGTGTTCACCACGCGCCACGGCCGCTGGCAGTCGCCGAAGTTCCTCATCGGCGAGAGCTACGGGACGACGCGCGCCTCGGGGTTGGTGGACTACCTGCAGGACCGCCACCAGATGTACATGAACGGGGTCATCCTGGTTTCGACGACCACGCTCGGCCTCCAGCACGGTGCCGACGCCGGGTACGCGACGGCCCTGCCTTACATGACCGCCACCGCGTGGTACCACAAGCGCCTGCCGCCCGATCTCCAGGCAAAGCCTCTTGCAGTCGTGCTGGCCGAGGCCGAGCGCTTCGCGATGACCGACTATCTCGTGGCGCTGGCCAAGGGCGGGCTGCTGCCCTCCGCCGAGCGAACGGAACTGGCGGCCCAGGTCGCCCGGCTCACCGGGCTCTCGCCCGAGTTCGTCCTTCAGAGCAACCTGCGCGTGGAGAAGCGGCGGTTCTGGAAGGAGCTGCTGCGCGACCGCGGCTTGATCGTCGGCCGCCTCGACAGCCGCTACACCGGGATCGATCGCGACGCGTCGGGCGAGGCCCCCGAGGGCGACCCGGCCATCTGGTCGTGGGACGGGCCGTTCGCCGGCGCGTTCCAGGCGTACCTGAAGGACGAGCTGAAGTGGGAGACCGACGACAAGTACTACGTGTGGGGTGACGTCAGGCCGTGGAGGTCGGACCCGTCGGTGCGGGTCGGCGAGAGGCTGCGCCAGGCCATGACGCGCAACCCGTTCCTGCGCGTGCTGGTGCTCGAGGGGTACTACGACGGGGCCACCGACTACTTCGGCGCAAAGTACACCATCTCGCACATCGACCCGAGCGGCAAGCTGGCCGACCGGTTCCAGTTCGCCTTCTACGAGAGCGGCCACATGATGTACCTGTCGAACGCGGCGCTCGCGCAGGCCAAGCGCGACCTGGTGGCCTTCATCCGCCAGGCATCGCCGGGGCGCTGACACAGGGCGACCACCCGCCTTCGCGTTCGGCTTCGGCGCGGCAGGCAAGGGTCGCTCCTGCGATGGCCCGGATTGGTCGAGCGAACCGTTTTTCCCTCGCGCGCGTTATCCCTGGTAGCGGGGACGCCAGCGGGCGCCCCCCGGACCGACTCATGGACCTGGCCGCGCTCATCGACCGGTGCCGCCAAGGCGACAACCTCGCCTGGGAGGCGTTCGTCCGCCAGTTTCAGGGACGGATCTACTCGATTACCTCCGCTTACGCGGCCAGTCCAGACGAGGCGCGCGACCTGGCCCAGGACGTCTTCATCCGCCTCTACGAAACGCGGGGGCGCTGGGCGCCCTCTGACGTTTTCGTGCCGTGGCTCGTGCGGGTGGCGCGCAACCTCTGCCTGGATCAGCTCAGGAGGAAGAAGGCCAGGCCGCCAGCCGAGGACCTGCTGGCCGACGAGATGGTGGACCTGGCGGGCGGGGGCGGCACGCCGGAACAGGAGCTGGCCTCGTTGAACGAGCGCCGGCTGGTGTGGCGGGCGCTGCGGTCGCTCGGGAAGCTGAGCCGGGAAATGATTCTCCTCAAGGAAATCCAGGGGCTCTCCTTTCCTGAGATTGCCGCGACGCTCGGCATCCCCGTCGGGACCGTGAAATCGCGTTCGAACCGGGCCCGGCTCGAGCTGGCCGAGCAGGTGCTGTCGCTGCGGAGGCGCGAGACGGGGCCGGCGCAATGAGGGACGAGATGGACTGCGCACGATTCGATCGGCGGCTCGACGCGCTGCTCGAAGGATCGTGCAGTGCCGTCGAGTGGCAGGAGGCCGAGGCCCACGCGGCGGCCTGCGCGCGGTGCCGGCTGCTGCTGGACGCGATGGCAGGTTTCGGCGGCTCGCAGGACGCGGCCGAGGCCGCGTCGCTGGCCGACGCCGTGCTGGCGCGGACGAGCGGGGCGCCCTGCGGCGCAGCCCGCGAGCGGCTGGGCGACCTGGTGGACGGCGAGCTGGAGGGAATCGACCGCGAGCTGGTGGAGGGACACCTGGCGCGCTGCCGCGCCTGCGCCGAGCTGGCCGCCGCCATGGCCCGGGCAAGCCAGCTGCTGCCGTCCTTCGCGGCGCTGCAGCCCCCGGCGGATCTCGCGCCCGCCGTGATCGCAGCCACCAGCCGGCGGCCGCCCGCGCCGACCTTCGACGAACGGGTGTCGGTGTGGCTCTCGAGACTGGCCGCGCGCCCGCGCTTCAGCCTCGAGGCCGCCTACGTGTGCACGCTGCTGGTCTTCGTCCTCGTCGGCAACCCCGTGGCCGCATTCCGCGAAACCTCGGCCCGGGGCCGCGAACTGGCGCAGCCGCGCGTCGAGCAGGTGCTCGAGCGGGTGGCGGCCGGACCGGCAGGCCTCATCCGGGAGATCGGGGGAGCCATCGCCAGGCGGGCCGAGACGCCGCAAGGCGAAGCCGGCGTTGCCTCGCGAGCCGCCGCGCTGCTGTCACCGGCATGGGAGTGGGTCAGCACCCGCGTGTTCGCCCCGCTGCGCGACGCCTTCGAAGGCCTCATGGACTGGGTGTGGGAACTGGGCCGACCGAACCCTTCGGCCTCCGGGCGCGTTACCGAGACAGGGGGAGCGAAGGCGGGGACGGACGGCGGCGGCGGAAGGAGATAACGGAGAAACGATCATGAACACCTACCAGGAAAACCTCGGAGCGCCGGTCCAGGACGCAAGCGCGGGCGCCAGGGCGCCCGAGGGGGTGGCGCGGCCGGCGACCGCCCCACCCCGCCGCGACTACTACGACGACCCGCGGCGCAAGTCGCCGATGCTCGCGCTGGTGCTGTCGGCGATGCCGGGCCTCGGCCAGGTCTACGTCGGGTACTACCAGCAGGGCTTCACCAACGCGTTGATCATCGCCGGCCTGATCGGGCTCCTGAACAGCGGCGCCCTCGGCGGAGGCGCGGAGCCGTTCTTCGGGCTGTTCCTTGCCTTCTACTGGCTCTACAACATCGTGGATGCCTGGCGCCGCGCCGTGTTCTACAACAACGCGCTGGCCGGCATCGGCCCGGCGAACATCCCCGACGACTTCACGCTGGTGAAGGGCGGGCGCGGGTCGCTGGCCGGCGGCGTGGCGCTGGTGGCCATCGGCGCCGTGCTGCTGATGCACACGCTGTTCAACATGCCGCTCGACTGGCTCGAGGACTGGTGGCCGGTCGCCTTCATCGCGGTCGGCGCCTGGCTTGCCTGGCCGAGCGTGGTGAAAAATAGGGGCTAGGAGCTGGCCTAGGGGCTAGGAGCCAGGGACTGGGGCTGGGCAGGTTGCTGAAAAGCGAAGCCTGTAGAAGGGCAAAGGGAGAATGCAGAAACGGCGTGTTCCTGCATTCCCCCTTTTGCATTTTGCATTCAGGCCGCGTTTCTTGGCGGCCTCCTAGTCGGGCTGGCGGCTGGGAGACGGGACGCCTGTGCTCCTGAGCCCCTGCGGTTCTGTCCAGCTTCGCTCCTTGACAGCGCTCACCTTCAACCGCTAGTTTGAAACGGCCACAACTTCGGGGCGGGGTGCAAGTCCCCACCGGCGGTATAGCCCGCGAGCCCGCAAGGGCACGACCCGGTGCGATTCCGGGGCCGACAGTGACAGTCTGGATGGGAGGAGTTGGGGTCGGCGACCACTTTCCGTGCAGGCCGTCTCTCCAGGCACTCCATCGCTGGACGGCCAGCTTGTTGTTGCCCGCCTGTTTGTCCTCCCACCCCGTCCCGCAGCCGGCCACGTTCCCTGGTTGCGATGAACGCCCAGTCTACCGACGACCGCCGCTTCATGCTCGAGGCGCTGGCGCTGGCCGCACAGCCCGCGCGAAGGCCATGGCCCAACCCGCCGGTCGGCGCACTCGTCGTCCGGGACGGCGTGGTCGTCGGCCGCGGCGCACACAACGGGGCCGGCGAGCCGCACGCCGAGGCCGTGGCCCTCGCCGAGGCCGGAGCGCAGGCGAAGGGTGCGACGCTCTACTGCACGCTCGAGCCCTGCAACCACCAGGGGCGCACGCCGCCGTGCGCTCCAGCCGTCGTCGCGGCAGGGGTGTCTCGGCTCGTCGTGGCGATCGTCGATCCGAACCCTCACGTTGCCGGACGTGGGCTCGAGGTTGCGCGCTGTGCAGGCCTGGCCGTGACGCTCGGTGTGTGCGCCGAGGAGGCCCTCGACTTGGTCTGGCCGTTCGTGGTCACGCGCGCGTTCGAACGGCCGTTCGTCTGGCTGAAGACAGCCGTCTCCCTCGACGGCCGCTTCGCGCCGGGCCACATGAAGGAAGGAGAGGGCGCGGTCTACCTGACGGGCGCCGGCGCACGCCGCCAGGTGCACGTGCTGCGCCGCTGGGCGGACGTCGTCCTGGTCGGATCGAGGACGGCCGCGGTGGACCGGCCGCGTCTCGACGGACGGCTGGCTGCGTCCGATGCGGCGTGCCCGCCCGAGGATCCGATCCCCGCCGTGCTGAGCCGGCGGCTGGGCAAGCTGCCTCCCTGGCCGGGACGCCCCCACCTCGCGTTTGTCGGGCCAGATGCGCCGGAACCGGCCACGGAAGCGGTGAGGGCAAGGAGAGGGATGGTGTTCCGTTGTGCGGCGGGCCCCTCGGGGGTCGATCCGTCTTCGGTCGTCGCCAGCCTTGCCGACCTTGGAAAGCACTGCCTTCTGGTGGAGGGCGGACCGGCGGTGGCCGCCTCGTTCCTCGGCGCGGGACTGGTGGATCGGTGGGTCCAGTACACCGCCCCCGTCCTGCTGGGGCGCGGCGTCGGCTGGCCCGAATGGGACCGGCCAACCGGTGCCGCCGCCGGGCTCGAGGCGAACGGCTTCACGCTGACGAGGACCGCGCGTTGTGGTGGCGATGCCGTCGCCATCTGGGACCGGCTCTCGTTCAGCGAAACCTGCGCCCGGCTGACCTGCCCGCCGGGCGGGACCATCGAGCAGGAGCGCGCGTGATGTTCACCGGTCTCATCCGCGAGATCGGCCGGGTGCACCGCCTCGAACGTCGCCGCGGCGTCACGTTCGTCGAAATCGAGGCGCCTCTGATTGCGCGGCCACCCGAGGGGCCCGGCCCCGCGGTGGGTGACAGCATGGCCGTCAATGGGATCTGCCTGACGGTCGTGCGTGTCGCCAACACGCGCCTGTCGGTGGAGGCCTCTGCCGAGACGAGGCGCGTCACGACGCTGGCCGACTGGAGGGTGGGCACACGGGTACACCTCGAGCCGGCGCTGCGGGCGGGCGACGCGCTGGGTGGGCACTTCGTGCTCGGCCACGTGGATGGCACAGGGCGCCTGCAGCGCCTGGACCGGCGCGGGGCGGCCGCGTCGATGACCGTCACGCTGGCGAAGACGCTGGCTGGCCGGCTGCTGCCGAAGGGCTCAATCGCGGTGGACGGCGTCAGCCTGACGCTCGACGAGGGCCCGTTCGAGGATCGGTTCACGGTGACGCTGATCCCGCACACGCTCCGCGCGACACGATTCGCCAGCCTGGCACCGGGCACACGGCTCAACCTCGAGCTCGACGTGCTGGCGAAGGCGGGCGAGCGGGCGGAGCCGCCGCGGCTGACGATGGGGACACTGCTCGCACGGGGATGGAGCCGGTGAGGGACCTTTAGTCGGGGGAACGGGAGATGAGTGGCCAGTTGCTGGATTCGATCGAGACCGCGCTCGAACGGCTGCGGCGCGGCGAGATCGTGATCGTCGTGGATGACGAGGACCGGGAGAACGAGGGCGACTTCGTCATGGCCGCCGAGAAGGTGACGCCGGAGGCGATCAACTTCCTGGCGCTTCACGGCCGTGGCTTGATCTGCTTTTCCACAACCAGGGAACGCCTGCAGGCGCTGGACCTGCGCCCGATGGTGGATCGCGATCGCAACACCGCGGCGCTCGGCACCTCGTTCACGGTCTCGGTGGACGCGGCAACCGGCATCGGGTCGGGCATCTCGGCGTTCGACCGGGCACGGACGGTGAAGGTGCTGATCGATCCGGCCACCCGGCCGGGCGACTTGGCGCGGCCCGGCCACGTCTTCCCCCTCGAGGCCCAGCCTGGCGGCGTGCTGCGGCGCAGCGGCCACACCGAGGCGGTGGTGGACCTGTGCCGCTTGGCAGGCTTGTACCCGGCGGGCATCCTCTGCGAAATCATGGACGACGACGGGTCGATGGCCCGGCTGCCGAAGCTGCGGGAGATCGCCGACAGGTTCGGCCTGGCGCTGGTGTCGATTGCCGACCTGATTGCCTACCGGCGGCTCCACGAACAGCTGGTGCGCCGGGAGTCCGAGGTGGACCTCCCGACACGCCACGGCCGGTTCAGGCTCATCGCCTACAGCACCACGGTCGATTCGGCCGTCCACCTGGCGCTCGTCAAGGGAACGCCGTCGCCGGCGACGGCGACGCTCGTGCGGGTCCACTCCGAGTGCCTCACGGGGGATGTCTTCCACTCGCTGCGATGCGACTGCGGCGAGCAGATGGAGGCGGCCCTCGACGCCATCGAGGCAAACGGCAGCGGGGTCTTTCTTTACATGCGGCAGGAGGGGCGGGGAATCGGCCTGGTCAACAAGCTGAAGGCGTACAGCCTCCAGGAGCTGGGCAGCGACACGGTCGAGGCGAACCTGCGCCTCGGGTTCGCCGATGACCTGCGCGACTACGGGCTCGGCGCCCAGATCCTGCGGGATCTGGGGGTGGGACCCATGGAACTGATCACCAACAACCCGCGGAAGATTGTTGGCCTGGAGGGCTACGGCCTGGAAGTCGTGCGACGCATACCACTGGAGGTGCCCCCGAACGCCAGCAACCTGGCGTACCTGCGCACCAAGAAGGCGCGACTGGGACATCTGCTGGAAAGAGTGTGACGACACCACAAAGGACACAAAGGAACAACCACAAAGGACACGAAGTCGGTTTCAACCACAAAGGACACGAATGACACAAAGGGGGCCAAGGCCGTTGTGCCGCTCGGAGC
>JARKSS010000032.1 GCA_029974175.1 Vicinamibacterales bacterium | reverse complement strand
CCATGATCTCGAGGCCGTCGACCGTGACCTCGCGCTGCTTCGATCCCGAGGTCTTGCCCGCGTTGTTGATGAGCACGTCGATCGGACCGAGCGCGGCTAGCTCGGGTGCCGCGGCACGAATCGAGGCGAGGGATGCCACATCCAGAGTCACTGCCGACACGTCGGCACCGGGTGCCGCACGCCGCAGGCACTCGAGTGCTCTGGTCGCGTCGCCGCGCGTGGTGATGATCACGCGGGCGCTTGCCACCGCCAGCTGCTCGGCCGTGAAGTAGCCCACACCGCGTCCCGCACCGGTGACGACAATCGTTCGACCCGCCTGTGAGGGGAGGGTCGTCGGATCCCAGCCGCTCACGGCTGGGTCTCGATGGTGCCCGTATTGGCGATCTGCTCGTGGTGGTGGATGACTTCGGCGACGATGAAGTTCAGGAACTTCTCGGCGAAGGCGGGGTCGAGGTGCGATTCCTCGGCGAGGGCCCGCAGTCGGGCGATCTGCACGCGCTCGCGCTCGGCATCGGAGGGCGGCATCCCGGTGGCGGCCTTCAGCCTCCCGACCTGCTGCGTGAACTTGAAGCGCTCGGCCAGAAGGTGCACGAGGGCCGCGTCGATGTTGTCGATGCTCTGGCGCAGGCTCGTGAGTTGGGCCTCGGGCTGCGTGTCGCTCATGCCGACAATCTACCGGTGGTGCGCTGTGCTATTTCCGCAGCGACGGGGTCTCGTCGCCGAAGGCCGCGAGGCGTTCCTCAAGCCCCACCCGCACGGCGGGCCATTCGTCGATGAGGATCGAGTACACGGCGGTGTCGCGCCAGGTGCCATCGGCGCGAAGGCGGTCGCGCCGCACGATCCCCTCGAACTTCGCGCCGAGCTTGAGGATGGCCGCGCGGGAGCGATCGTTGAATGCGTCGGCCTGCAGCTTCACGCGCCCGAACCCGTGATCGAAGGCCTCACCGAGCATGAGCAGTTTCGCCTCCGGGTTCACCGCGGTGGCCCACACCTGCGGTGAGTACGCCGTCCAGCCGATGTGCGCGTGCTCGTTGGCCTCGTCGAAGTCGCCGAGAGTCGACGTGCCGACGAGAGCCGCGGCATCCGGGCCGCTGGCGAGCCTCACGGCGTAGACGTTGTTCCTGCCCCAGGCGAAGTAGCCGCGGGCGAACTCGACGAAGTCGGCCTCGCTCGCCTGATGTCCGGCGGGGCCGCCGCCCCAGCCGCCGGCGAAGACCTCGGGGGCGCCGATGGCCGCATACAGCTCGGTCAGGTGCTCGTCGAGAAGCGGTTCCAGACGGATGACACGCCCCTCGATCACGCGGGGTTCGGGTCGCTTCGCCGGCACCCGTCCACACTACAGTTGCACCATGACCGGATCGTGGCGCGATTCCCCGCTCGTGCGTATCGTCGGCTCCGCCGCCTCCTGGTTCCTCTTCTCGCTAAGCTTCACGCTGCTGTACCTGGTCACGTTCGTGGTGATGGCCCTCGGCGGTTCGTGCGCGAGCGGCGGTCCCTACGACATCGCTGTGCAGTGCCCCGACAACGTGACCCTGTTCGCGCCGCTCAGCATCTTCGGGGGCCTCATCGCGGTAGGCATCTCGATCGCTCTCGCGCAGGGCTTCGGCACTCCGCTCACCACCTGGGCGTGGCCGGTGCTGTTCGTCGGCCTCGGCACGGCGTTCCTCGCAGCTTTCATCTTCGGTCAGGACATCGTCGGCCTGATCATCGGAGCGTTCTTCGTGCTGATGGGCCTCACGCCCCTGGTGCTGGAGTTGCGCGGCAGCCCGCAGCGCGTCTTCCTCGGTCAGTTCGCGCCGAACGGGGCTCAGTACTACGAGGGCGAGAACGCGCGGCGCTCTCTCATGTCGCCGCGAGCGCCGAACCCGGACACGGCGATCCTGCCGAGCGCCGGAAGTTGGATCCTGTCGCTCGGCATCGCGGTGATCGCCGTCTTCGCCGGCTACCTGACCGCGCTGGCCTGGTTCAGCTAGCCGTTCACCATATCGTGGCGCACCACGATCGCCTCGCGGTCGGGCCCCACGCCGATCGCTGAGATGCGCGAACCCGACATCGCCTCGATGGCGAGCACGTACTCCTGCGCGGTCTTCGGCAAGTCCTCGCAGCGGCGCACGCCCGAGATGTCCTCGTCCCAGCCCGGGAACTCCTGGTAGATCGGCACCGCGTGGTGGAAGTCCGACTGCGACACCGGAACCTCCTCGACCCGCACGCCGTCGATGTCGTACGCGACACACACCGGGATCGCCTTCAGGCCGGTGAGCACGTCGAGCTTGGTCATCACGAAG
>JARKSS010000031.1 GCA_029974175.1 Vicinamibacterales bacterium | reverse complement strand
CGCCGACGCGGCCTCGAGGCAGTTCGGCGCCGACCCCACGAAACTCTTCGCCGCAGAGCCCCGCCGCCACGTCCTCATCGTCATCGACGAGGCAACCATGGTGCGCGGCGACGAGCGGAACGTCGTCCGCGCTGCCGATGCCCTGCTCGAGCGCCTCGGCATCGACGACCTGATCGCGGTGGTGCGCATCCCCGTTCCTGCCGACACGCTGCTGACCCTCACCACCGAGCGGCCACCCATCCGCGAAGCCCTCTCCACCATCGTCGGCCGGTCGGCACCCGCGACGACGCCGGCGCAGGCACCCGGGCTGGCCGAGCTGTCGGCGATGGCGGAACCGCACACCGATCCGACGGTCGATCGCGTGCCCGATCTGAACAAGCCGCCCGAGGGGCCGGTGCGCGCCGCGGCGGGCGAGATGGGAACGGACGCAACCGAGGAGGACCTGGCGGACGCGCGTACGGCGCTGACGGCGCTCGACGGGCTGATGGCGTCGCTGCAGCGGCTCCCGGGGCGCAAGGTGGTGCTGCTGTTCTCGGCAGGCCTCGTCGCCCCGTCGCAGGTGCGGGTCGAGGAGACTGCAGCGGCGGCGGCACTCGCCCGCGCGACGGTGTACGCCTTCGGCCTCCGCGGCGCCGCGCAGGGTCCGCGGCACGCGCCCGACCTCGGTCCCATCGAGACCATCGCCCGCGCGAGCGGCGGGTCGTTCACGATGCTCGGGCGCAACCCGCGACGGGCGGTCGAACGCACCATCACCGAACTGTCGGCCGGCTACGTGCTGGGCATCGAGGCCGACCCAGCCGACACGGACGGCGGCCGCCACTCGCTTCGCGTGGAAGTCTCCAGGAAGGGCGCCACCGCGCGGGCTGCCGCCTGGCTTCCCTCGGCCGAGCCTCCTGAAGACGAAGAACCTGCGGCACAGGAGTTCGCCACCGAGGCGCCGGCCGACGCGTCACCCGCGGCGCCCGTCGCCGACAGGTGGAAGACCGAGCCGCCCGCGGCCGGTTCGCCGGCCACCCGTGCCCGCTCCGCCCCGAGCCGCCCGCTGCGCGAGGCGGAGCTCAAGCTCGCCCTCGCCCGCCTCTTCGAGTACGCCGACGCCTACGAGCGCCAGTACTCGATGCTCGTGGCCGAAGAGGAGTACCTGCAGTCGCATCGCAGCGGCCGCACGCTCACCCGCGCCGACCTGCTGCTGGTGAGGCCAGCCAACCGCTGGGTCTCGTTCCGCGACGTGTTCGAGGTGGACGGCCGTCCCGTGCGCGACCGCGAAGAGCGGCTGCGGCGCCTGTTCCTCGACCCTTCACCCGAAGCGCAGGTGCGCCTGCAGGCAGTGATGGACGAGAGCGCGAAGTACAACATCGGGCCGGTGGTTCGATCGATCAACGTGCCGCTCTTCCCGCTCGACATCCTGAGGAGCTGGAACCGCGGGCGCTTCGACTTCACGCTGGGGCGCGACGCCGACGTGGACGGCCTGCGCGCCTGGCGCGTGGAGTACACCGAGCGCGAGCGCCCCACGCTCGTCGAGGGCCTCGAGGGCGAGGACATCCCCATCACGGGACGCTTCCTCGTCGATCAGCTCACCGGTGCGATTGTCGAGACGACCGTGGAACTGTCGAAGGACACGGTGAACGGCGAGATCCTCGTGCGCTACGGGCGCGACCCCGCTCTCGGCCTGTGGGTGCCGATCCAGATGCGCGAAACGTACTTCCAGGGAGGCCGCCGCATCCTGATGGAGGGACGCGCCACCTACTCGAAGTTCCGCCGCTTCCAGGTGAAGACCGAAGAAAGCGTGACGCTGCCGGTCAAGTGATCCCGACCCTTAGCCCCTAGCCCCCAGCCCCTAGCCCGCTCACCAGTTCAGCGGCTCGGGGAAGAATTCGTCAACGAGATCCTCGTAGAAGGGACGAAGCGCCTTCGTGTCAGGCTTGCCATCTCCCTTCGAGTAGAGATCGTACCGGTTGAA
>JARKSS010000024.1 GCA_029974175.1 Vicinamibacterales bacterium | reverse complement strand
CGCCGGCCCAGGCGCAGCGGTCCCCCGCGCCGCGAAAGGCGCCGTCCCGGGCGGCAAGCCAGCAGGCGCCCGCCCCTCCCGCGGCAGTCAGGCCGCTGCCGGCCCAGGGCGCACCGGCCCCGGCTCCCCTGGCCCGGTCGGCGCGCAACGCCAACTACTCGATCGACGTCCGCCTCGATCCGACGCGGCACTCCCTGACGTGCCGCGAGGTGCTCACGTGGCGAAACGTCACGTCGGCCGCCACCTCGGAGCTGCGCTTCCACCTCTATTACAACGCCTGGCGAAACACGCGTTCCAGCTGGCTGCGCGAGGGCCGGCTGGGCGGGCGGCGGATCCGCGCAACCAGTCCTGCCGACTGGGGCTGGAGCGACGTCACGGCCATCCGGCTCGTCGGCGCCGGCGGCGCCCCGCCCATCGACCTCGGCCCGGGCCGCCGCTTCATCGCGCCCGACGACGGGAACGCCGACGACCGGACGCTGCTGGCCGTCGCGCTCCCCCGCGCCGTGCAGCCGGGCGAGACGATCAACGTGGAGATCGAGTGGACCGCGCAGGTGCCGCGCACGTTCGCCCGCACGGGCCGGGTGGGCGACTTCTACTTCCTCGCGCAGTGGTTCCCCAAGGTGGCGGTGCTGCAGGACGAGGGGTGGAACGCGCACCAGTTCCACGCGGGCACCGAGTTCTTCTCCGACTACGGCGTTTACGACGTGCGGATGACGGTCCCGCGCGGCTGGGTGGTGGGCGCGACGGGCCTGCCGCGCGAGGTGCGCGACAACACCGACGGGACCACCACGCACCGCTACTACCAGGAAGACGTCCACGACTTCGCCTGGACGACAAGCCCCGACTACCTGGTGCGCGAGGAGCGGTTCGAGCACCCGGGCCTGCCGCCGGTCGCGATGCGGCTCCTGCTCCAGCCCGAGCACGCGGGCCAGGCGGATCGGTACTTCGCGGCCACGCGCGCCGCCCTGCGCTACTACGGCACCTGGTTCGGCGCCTACCCCTACGGCCACGTCACCATCGTCGATCCGGCGTGGCAGAGCGGGGCCGGGGGCATGGAGTACCCCACGCTCTTCACCGGCGGGACGCGGTGGCTCGCACCGCGGGCCGTGGCCGACCCCGAAGGAGTGACGGTGCACGAGTGCGGCCATCAGTTCTGGTACGGCTTGGTGGGCAACAACGAGTTCGAGGACGCGTGGATTGACGAGGGGCTCAACACGTTCTCCACCGGCCGGACGATGGCCGAGGCGTTCGATCCGAACTACCGGGCCTGGCGGTTCTTCGGCGGCTTCGTCCCCTGGGTGTACTACGACCTGCCCGTGTCGCGGGCCACGGGGGAGAACGGCTGGGCGAGCTACCGGTGGGGCGCCGAGCTGGACGCGCTGGCCACCCCGTCGTGGCGGTACTCGCCCGGGGCGGGCGGGCCGCTCTCCTACAGCAAGACGGCGCTCTGGCTGCACACCCTGGAGCGCTACCTCGGGTGGCCCACGCTGCAGCGCGCGATGGCCACCTTCTTCGAGCGCTGGCGCTTCCGCCACCCGAAGCCGGCCGACTTCTTCGCGGTCGTCAGCGAGGTGAGCGGGCGCGACATGACCTGGTTCTTCGACGAGGTCTACCGCAGCTCGAACAGCTTCGACTACGCCGTGGACCGGTTGGAGTCGGGCCCGGCGACCGACCGGGGGTTCTTCGAACGCGACGGCCGGCTCGAGCACGCAGACGGGGCCGGGCGGGCCGATCGCTACCGGACCGTCGTCGTGGTGCGCCGGCACGGCGAAGCGGTTTTCCCGGTGGACGTGGCCGTCCGGTTCGCGGACGGCCACGTGGTCCGTGAGAAGTGGGACGGGCGCGATCGCTGGAAGCAGTTCACCTACGAGCGCGACGCGAGGGCGGTGTCGGCCGAGGTCGATCCAGACCGGGTGCTCCTGCTCGACGTGGACTTCACCAACAACAGCCGCACGCTCGAACCGCGGACGGCCGAGGCGGCCCGGAAGTGGGCGACGATCTGGCTCGGCTGGCTGCAGGACGCGCTGCTCACCTGGGCATTCCTGGTCTGAGCCATGAAAACGATCCTCCCGTCCTTCCTCGACGGACTCGGCCGCGTCGGGCGCGCCCCGGCCATCCTCGCGGGCGTGCTGCTGCTCACGTTGCTGGTGGCCCTGCCGCCCGCGATCGTCGTGCAGGGCCTGCTTGCCGACAGCCTTGGCGACAGCCTGGCGGCCGACGCGGCGGCGGACGGCGTGAACCAGGAGTGGTGGACGGAGTTCTCGTCCAAGGCGACGGGTCTTGGCGTCGCGTTCTCCCCGCAGATCATCGGGTTCGGCGGGGTCCTCGACAACCTCTCCCGCATGCTGGATGACCAGGGGTACGTGGCGGCCGTCACCATGGTGGCCTCGGGTTACCTGCTGCTGTGGACCTTCCTGCTCGGGGGCATCCTCGACCGCTACGCGCGCAACCGCCCGACGCGCCCGCACGCGTTCTTCTCGGCATGCGGCGTGTTCTTCTTCCGGTTCCTCCGGCTCGGCGTCTTCGCGGTGATCGCGTACGCCGTGCTGTTCGGCCCAGTCCACGCCTGGCTGTTCGACCGGTTCTACCCGTGGGCCACCGGCGACTGGTCGGTCGAGCGGAATGCCTTCTTCCTGCGGCTGGCCCTGTATGCCGTGTTCGGGGCCCTGCTGGTCGCGGTGAACGTGGTGTTCGACTACGCGAAGATCAGGGCGGTGGTCGAGGATCGGCGAAGCGCGCTCGGGGCATTGATGGCGGCCGTGCGGTTCGTCCGCCGGCACCCGGGGCCGGTCGCCGGGCTCTACGCGCTGAACGGCGCCCTGTTCCTGCTGATCCTGGCGCTCTACGCGCTGGCGGCGCCCGGCGCGCGCGGCGGGTGGTTCGTGTGGCTCGGCTTCCTCGTCACCGAGCTGTACCTGCTCGCGCGCCTCGCCGTGAAGCTCACGTTCTACGCGTCGGAAACCTCGGTGTTCCAGCGCCTGCTGGCGCACGCACAGTACACGGCATCGCCGCTGCCGGCCTGGCCCGAGTCGCCGGCCGCCGAGGCGATCGCGCCGCCATCCTCGCCCCCGGGCGGCCTTCCCGGATCCTGAGCCGGCTGTTCGGTCACGGCCTGCCCCTGCACGCCCCTCTTCCTGCGGGGCCGGGCATGAAGAGCGCGGAATCCAGTCTGCCCCCATGGAGGTTGCACACATGCGACACGACGGGATCGATCGTCGAGGCTTCGTGGTGGGCGCGCTCGGATCGGCGGCGGCCGTCGCGGGACTGCGCGCGTCGGAGATTCCGCGGGTGGACTTGACCGGGCCGGTGCGGACCGAGCGGGTTCGCGGCCGTCCCCAGCAGCTCCGCAAGCCGCGCATCCGCTTCGCCGTCATCGGCATGGACCACCCGCACATCTACAGCCAGGTGGCGGCGGTGGAGCGGGGCGGCGGCGAACTGGCGTTCGTGTACGCGAAGGATCCCAAGCAGGTGGCGGAGTTCACCAAGCGCGTTCCCCGGGGCAAGGTCGCGCGCAGCGAGGACGAGATTCTCGACGACCCGTCGATCCAGCTGGTCCTCAGCTCGATCGTCCCCGACCAGCGCGCGCCCCTCGGCGTCCGCGTCATGCAGCACGGCAAGGACTACATGGCCGACAAGCCTGGCATCACCTCGCTGGAGCAGCTGGCCGAGGTCCGCCGGGTGCAGGCCGAGACGAAGCGCATTTACTCGATCATGTACAGCGAGCGGCTCGAGAACCGCGCCACGGTGCGGGCGGGCGAGCTGGTGCGGGCCGGCGCGATCGGCCGCGTCGTGCAGACGATCGGGCTCGGGCCGCACCGCGTCAGCCTCAACACGCGTCCCGCGTGGTTCTGGGACAAGGCCCGCTTCGGGGGCATCCTGTGCGACATCGCCTCGCACCAGGCCGACCAGTTCCTCTTCTTCACCAACTCCACCACCGCCGAGGTGATCGCCGCGCAGGTGGCCAACATCAACCACCCCCAGTACCCGAAGTTCGAGGACTTCGGCGACATGCTCGTCCGGGGCAACGGCGGCCGCGGCTACATCCGGGTTGACTGGTTCACGCCGGACGGCCTCGCCACGTGGGGCGACGGCCGGCTGACCGTTCTCGGCACGGACGGCTTCATCGAGATCCGCAAGAACATCGACATCGCGGGGCGGCCCGGCGACAGCCACCTGTTCCTGGTGGACCACAAGGAAACGCGCTACATCGACTGCCGCGAGCAGCCGCTGCCGTACGGCGAGCTGCTCGTGGACGACGTGCTGAACCGCACCGAGACCGCCATGCCGCAGGCGCACTGCCTGCTGGCGGCGCAGCTGGTACTCGAGGCGCAGCAGAAGGCCGTGTAGAAGGGGGGAGCCATGGGCGTCACGCGTCGCACGTTCCTCAAGGCGGCCGCCGCCTTTCCCTCCATCGTCCCGGCCTCCGTGCTCGGCCGCCACGCGCCGAACGGCCAGATAGCCATCGGCGCCATTGGCACCGGCCGCATCTCGCGCGTGCACGACATGCCCGGCGTCTGGAAGCGCCCCGACGCGCGGGTGATTGCCGTGTGCGACGTGGACTCGAAGCGGATGGAGGACGCCCGGCGCCTGGTCAACGGCCATTACGCCGGGAAGACCGGCAAGCCGTACGACGGCGTCGCCACCTACGCCGACTACCGCGAGCTGCTCGCGAACCCGGACATCGACGCCGTGCTGGTCAGCACGCCCGACCACTGGCACGCGTTGATCACCGTCGCGGCGGTGCGCGCCGGCAAGGACGTCTACCTGCAGAAGCCGGCCTCGCTCACCATCGCCGAAGGCCGCTTCGTCGCCCGCGAGGTGGCGCGCAGCCGGCGGATCGTGCAGGTGGGCAGCCAGCAGCGTTCGTCGCCCCAGTTCCGCTACGCCGCCGAGCTGGTGCGGAACGGCCGCATCGGGAAGCTGCCCACGGTGAAGATCGGCCTGCCGGGCGACCCGCCGGGGCAGGACGAACCCGAGATGCCGATCCCGCCGACTCTCGACTACGACCGGTGGCTCGGGTCAACCCCGTACGTCTACTACACCGAGGCCCGCGTGCACCCGCAGGAGGGCTACGGCCGGCCCGGCTGGCTTCGCTGCGAGCAGTTCGGCGCGGGGATGATCACCGGCTGGGGCTCGCATCACCTCGACAGCGCGCACTGGGCGATGGACGAGGAACACAGCGGCCCGCTGGAGATCTGGGGGACGGCCGAGTTCCCGAAGAGCGGGCTGTGGGACGTGCACGGGCCGTTCAGGACCGAGGCCATCTACGCGACCGGCGTGCACATGATCGTGAGCGGCGACTTCCCCAACGGGATCCGGTTCGAGGGCAGCGAGGGGTGGATCTTCGTGTCGCGGGGCAACGAGGCCGTGACCGCGAGCGATCCGCAGTCGGCGCTGAAAGACTCGCAGGCGCTTGCCGCCAGCAACCCGGCCATCATCACCTCGGTGATCGGGCCGAACGAGATACACCTCGAGGAGAGCACCGACCACCACGGGAACTGGCTCGACGCCGTTCGCTCGCGGCGCCAACCGATCGCACCCTTCGACGTCGCCCACCGCTCGTGCTCGGCGTGCCTGCTGCATCACATCGCGATGAAGGCCGGGCGGCGCCTGCGCTGGGATCCGGCGGCCGAGCGGTTCATCGGCGACGACGAGGCGAACGCGATGCTGTCGCGTCCGCAGCGGGAGGGATACCGACTCGTCTGACCCCAGCCGGTCATTGACTGCGGGCGGCGCCGACGATAGCCTGCGCGGAACATGCCGCGCCCGCTTCGCACCGCCCTGTTCCGGATCCTGTTCGTCCTGCTGGCGCCCGGGCTGCTCCCTGCCGGCCCGGGCGGCGCCCTCGCGTTCGCGCAGGAAAACCGGGCCACGCCGACGCCCACCCCCGACAACCCGTTCGGCCGCAAGTACCCGCCGCGCATCCTCAACGCGACGCGCCTGCAGGGAAGGCCGCCGTCCATCGACGGCCGCTTCGACGACGAGGCCTGGAACGAGGGCACGTGGGAGGGCGATTTCAAGCAGCAGCTGCCGGTCGAAGGAGCGCCCCCCTCCCAGCCGACCGAGGTGAAGATCCTCTACGACGACCGCCATGTCTACGTGGCCATCCGGGCCTACGACGACCCCGCCAAGGTGCACCGCTATCCGGGGCGCCGCGACGACTTCAACGGCTACGCGGTGGATGTCGTCGGCGTCTGCTTCGACAGCTACAACAGCAAGCGGAGCGGGTTCGAGTTCGACCTGACCGCCGGCGGCGGGAAGATCGACCTCATCCTCGGCAACGGCGAGTCCGAGTGGGACACCACCTGGGACGCGGTGTGGGACGGCAAGGTCGCCCACGACGACAAGGGATGGACCGCCGAGTTCCGGGTGCCGCTGAGCCAGCTGCGCTACGGCCCGCAGGAAGAGCAGGTCTGGGGGCTCCACGTCTGGCGGTGGATCGCCCGCCTCGGCGAGGAGGACCAGTGGCAGCTGATCCCGCGCCAGAACACCGGCCGGATGTACCAGCTCGGCGAACTGCGCGGGATCCGGGGGCTGCCGCGTTCGCGCCACGTGGAGCTGATGCCGCACCTGCTCGGCAAGACCAGCTCGGGACCGTCGGTTCCTGGCGGCGGCACCGACGGCGCGGGCGCGGCCGGCCTCGATGCGAAGGTCGGCCTCACGTCGAACTTCACGCTCGACGCCACGGTCAACCCTGATTTCGGCCAGGTAGAAGCCGACCCGTCGGTCATCAACCTGACGGCGTACGAAACCTTCTACCAGGAGAAGCGGCCGTTCTTTCTCGAAGGGCGGAAGATCCTCGAATTCCAGCTCGAGCAGGAGGAGCAGCTCTTCCACTCGCGGCGCATCGGCGGCGCGCCATCCTACTCGCCGCCGCTCGGCGCGGGCGAGGAAGCCCACCTGCCCGAGAGCACGACGATCCTCGGCGCGTTCAAGGTCACGGGGCGCACCGACAACGGCCTGTCGGTCGCGGTCCTGCAGGGGTTCACGGAAAAGGAGACGGTGCAGGTCTCGTCGCCGGCACGTCCTCGGACAGCGGTCGTCCAGCCGTTCGGCAGCTACTCGGTGGCCCGCGTCCACAAGGACTGGAACAAGGGGAACACGAGCCTCGGGGCAATGCTGACCTCGAACCACCGGTGGGTGCCGGATCCGTCGCTGGCCTTCCTGCCGACGCAGGCCACCACGGGTGGTGTTGACTTCACGCGCCACTTCGCCAACCGGACCTGGGTCCTGGAGGCGAAGGGGGCGTTCAGCCAGGTGAGCGGCGACCGCGAGGCGATCACGGCGCTCCAGACCAACGCGGTGCACTATTACCAGCGACCCGACGCCAGCCACCTGGGCGTGGACAAGGCGCGCACGTCGCTCTCCGGCTACGGCGGGTCGGTGAGCTTCGGCCGGTCGGAACACAGCCGGCTGCACCTGGTCGATCAGTTCCGCCTGTACTCGCCCGGGTTCGACCTGAACGACATGGGCTACCTGCGGCGGGCCGACGTCATCGCGAACGAGGTGTTCCTCGGGTGGTCGGAGCCGGTGCCCCGGGGCATCTTCCGCGAGTACTCGGTGCAGGCCGGCCGCGAGGACGAGTGGGACTTCGGCGGCCTTCACACGGCGTCGGAGACGTCGATCGACGCGTCGGCGCAGTTCACCAACCAGTGGCGGATCGCGGCCGAGCTGGAGTACGAGCAGCAGGTCGACACGCGGGCGCTTCGCGGGGGGCCGGCGCTGCGCCTCAGCGACCGCTATTCGATCGGCGCCGAGGTCAGCACCAACTCGTCCCGCCGCGCGATCGTGTCGCTCGAGGCCACGCGCGAGCAGGCCCTCGACGGCGACTCGGGCGAGTGGCGCACCGAGGCCTCGCTCAGGCTGCGCCCGTCGAACCGGCTGCTGCTCACGGCAGACCTCGAGTACGTGCGGGCCACCGACGACCTGCAGTACGTCGCGACGGTGGAGGCGGCCGGCACGACGCGCTGGGTGTTGGGGCGCATCGACCAGGAGGTGTGGGGCCTGACCTTCCGGGCGAACCTGGCGGTCACCCCCGAACTGACGGTGCAGTACTACGGCAGCCCGTTCATCGCCACCGGCCGCTACGGCGCGTTCAAGAAGGCAACCGCGACGCTGGCCCCGGCCTACGGGGATCGCTTCCACCGCTATGGCCCTTCCGAGATCGCGTTGGCGCCGGCCGGAAACGAGTACATGATCGAAGAGGCCGGGAGCGCCGCGGGGGGCACCTACTCGTTCCCGAACCCCGACTTCAGCTTCCGGCAGTTCCGATCGAACCTCGTCGCCCGCTGGGAGTACAGGCCCGGGTCGGCCCTCTATCTCGTCTGGTCGCAGGGCCGCACGGGACACGGGTCAGACCCGACCCGCCCGTTCGGCGGCCACTGGAACCAGCTGTGGCGCGACCGGGCCGACAACGTCCTGCTCGTCAAGGCCAGCTACTGGTTCTCGCTGTGAGCGCTCTGCCGCGGAGCGGAGAGTCGTCCTTCTTCCGGGAGACGGCCATGAAGCCTCTCACCTTGCTGCTCGCGTTGGGCTGCGGCGTCGCGGCCCTCACCGCCGGCGCGACCGGCCAGGCCCCCCGTTCGGAAGGCCTCGGCGTGTTCAGCGCGCACGGCGACATCGGCGCCGTGAAGATGGCCGGCGGCGCCACCTTCGACCAGGCCACCGGCGACTACACGCTGACCGCCTCGGGCGCCAACGTCTGGGGCACCAGCGACGAGCTGCACTTCGCGTGGAAGGAAGTCGAGGGCGACTTCATCCTGCAGGCTCGCGTGGAGTTCGTCACGGTGGGACGAGCGTCCAACCCGCATCGGAAGGTGGGCCTGATGGCACGCTCGAGCCTCGACCCGGCCTCGCCGCACGTCACGGTGACGGCCCATGGCGACGGCCTCACGGCCATGCAGTTCCGGCGGGCCCAGGGAGGCGAGACCGGGGAGATCCGGTTCGACCGCACCGGGTCCGACGTGCTGCAGCTCGAGCGCCGCGGCAACACCTGGACGGCGCTCGTCGCCCGCTTCGGCGAGCCGTACGCGGTCACCACGCTCGACGACGCGAAGCTTGGAGCCCGGGCCCACGTGGGGATCTTCCTGTGCTCGCACGAGGGGGAGGTGGTGGAGCGGGCGGTCGTCCGCAACGTCCGCCTCATCAGGCCGGCCCCGGAAGGGTTCACGCCCTACCGCGACTACCTGGGGAGCCTGGTGGAAGTGCTCGACGTCGAAACCGGCCGCCGCGTGGTGGTCCACACCGTGACGGACTCGATGCAGGCCCCGAACTGGACGAACGACGGACGCCGGCTGGTGACGAACCGGAACGGCCGCATCTACTCGTTCGACCTGGAGACGCGGGCCGTAACCGAGATCGACACGGCGCCGATGACGCGCAACAACAACGACCACGCGCTGTCGTTCGACGGAACGATGCTGGGACTGAGCGGAGGCCAGCCGTCAACGGTGTGGACGGTGCCCGCCGGCGGGGGAACGGCGCGGCAGATCACGCCGGTTGGCCCTTCCTACCTGCATGGCTGGTCGCCCGACGGGAAGCTGCTGGCCTTCACCGGCCAACGGGGGGGCGACTACGACATCTATGTCGTGCCGGCCGAAGGCGGAGCTGAACGACGGTTGACAACGGCCCCGGGGCTGGCCGACGGGCCCGATTTCACCCCGGATGGAAAGTGGATCTACTTCAACTCGGCGAGGAGCGGCCGCATGCAGGTGTGGCGCATGCGGCCCGACGGCAGCGGCCAGGAGCAGCTGACCTTCGACGACTTCAACAACTGGTTCCCGCACGTGTCGCCCGACGGGACGAAGGTCGTCTTCCTCGCGTACGGTCCCGAGGTGGCCGCCGACGACCACCCCTGGTACAAGCGTGTCTACCTGCGAACGATGCCGCTCGAGGGTGGCACGCCCCGGGTGGTGGCGTACGTCTACGGCGGGCAGGGGTCGATGAACGTGAACTCGTGGGCCCCGGACAGCCGCCGCCTGGCCTTCGTCAGCAACAGCGGCGAGTTCTAGCCCGGCGGAGCCTGCCGGGCGCCCTGCCTGGCAAGCTGCTGAGAAAGAAACCTGCAATGCAAAAGGAAAAAGGGAGAATGAAGAAGGGCGTGTTCCTTCATTCTCCCTTGTGCATTTTGCATTCAGGCCGCGCTTTTCAGCGGCCTGCTAGATCCCCGCCTCGCCGGCGACGGCCTGGGGCAGGCCTTCGGGCCCGTCTGCCGCCGGCAGCAGGCTCCCCGCCAGCACCTCCCGGATGGCGTCGGCGTCGAGCGACTCTTCGGCAAGCAGGCGTTCGGCCATCGCGACGGCGGCCGCCCGGTGCTCGTTGACGATGCGGCGGGCGAGGTCGTAGCCGCGCATGACGATTGCGCGCACTTCCTCGTCCACGCGGCGAGCCATCTCCTCGCTGTGCACCGACGGCGCCTCCTGCTCCCAGCCCCCCGTGGCCATTCGGAACGCAAGCGGCCCGAGCGGGGACATGCCGAGATCGCAGACCATCTTGCGCGCGATCTCGGTGGCGCGCTCGATGTCGTTGGCGGCGCCGCTGGTGGACTGCCCCATCAGCAGTTCCTCGGCCGCTCGGCCGCCCAGCAGGATGGCCACCTGCGTCTCCAGATCCTCGGCCGTGTGCGTATGGCGATCGGTCTCGGGCAGCTGCATCGTCACGCCGAGCGCGCGCCCGCGGGGCACGATCGTCACCTTGTGCAGCGGGTCGGCGTTCGGCAGCATCGCGGCAACCAGCGCGTGCCCCGCCTCGTGATAGGCGCAGTTGACGCGCTCCTTCTCGGTCATCACGAGCGAGCGCCGCTCCACCCCCATGAGCACCTTGTCACGTGCCTCGTCGAGGTCGGCGTCGGTCACCTCAGACCGTCCCGACCGCGCCGCCAGCAGGGCCGCCTCGTTCACCAGGTTCGCCAGTTCCGCCCCCGAGAACCCCGGCGTACCGCGGGCAATCGCCTTGAGATCGACCGATGCGGCCAGCGGCACCCTCCGCGTGTGCACCCGCAGGATCTCCAGCCGCCCCTTCAGGTCGGGCGCCCCGACGGTCACCTGGCGGTCGACACGGCCCGGGCGCAGCAGCGCCTGGTCGAGGATGTCGGGACGGTTGGTCGCGGCGATGACCACGATGCCCCGGTGCGGCGCGAAGCCGTCCATCTCGACCAGCAGCTGGTTGAGGGTCTGCTCCCGCTCCTCGTGGCTGAGCGAATTGCTGCCGCGCGCACGCCCCACGGCGTCGAGCTCGTCGATGAACACGATGCACTTCTCGTGGCGGGCGGCGTCCTTGAACAGCCGGCGGACGCGGGCGGCGCCCACCCCGGCGTACATCTCGACAAAGTCGGCGCCGCTCGCGAAGAGGAACGGCACGCCCGCCTCGCCGGCGATCGACCGCGCCAGCAGCGTCTTGCCGGTCCCGGGCGGCCCCACGAGCAGCACCCCCTTCGGCATGCGGCCGCCGAGCGCCGTGAACCGCCCGGGGTCGCGCAGGAAGTCGACGATCTCGCGGATCTCGTCCTTGGCCTCGTCCACCCCGGCCACGTCCGCGAAGGTCACCACCGCCTCCGGCATCGGCGAGGAGTGAGCTTTCTCGAGCGTCGGGACCCGGCCCGCGGTGAGGCGGTACAGGGCAAAGCCGATGAAGCCGAAGACGGCAAGCCCCATCACGAGCGTGCCGTACCCGGTGCCGCGCCGCGCGGCGGCCGGCTCGACCACGACCTGGACGCGGCGCGAGACCAGCTCGTTCATGAACGACGGCGCGGCCGCGTAACCGGCCGGCGCGAGCGTGACGACCTCACGCCCGTTGTCGAGCGAGGCCCGTATCTCCTGGTCCTCGATGACGACCTTGGTCACGCGCCCCGACTCTACCTGCTTGAGGAAATCCGAGAAGGCAATGGCGGCCGCCTCGTCCGCGGCAGTCCCGCGGAGCAGGGCGATTGAAACGACGAGGAAGAGACAAGCGGCAACCGAACCAATGATGACGGGCTTGCGGGCCAGCCAGTGGCGTGGCGACACGGTCACTCCGTGAGCCGGACCCGTTCGCGCCGCGGACGGGATCCCGGCAGCAGACAACACGACCGTCAGCAGGCCGTGCGAGCGTGTTTGAAGTTATGAGAGCGGAGAGGAGCGGGCGTTCGGCGCTCCAAAGCAAGCCCCATCGTACACGACCGAGCCGATGCTGTAAATGCTTGGCGCAGTTGAGCTTACGGCCGAGGTAGCCCTCTGCGGAGGCCAGGGCGCCCGGACGTGCACGTCACGGGGCGCCCGTCGCCGGCTCGCCGTCCTACCGGTAGCGGAAGGTGATGATCCCCCGCACCATGTCGTACGGGGACACGCTGACGGTCACGCGGTCGCCGGTGACCACCTTGATGCGGAAGCGACGCATGCGGCCGCTCAACTGCGCCAGGATCTCCTGGCCCGCGTCCGCCTGGACGCGGTAGAGGCCGCCGCCGTGGATGGAGGTAACGGTTCCGGGGATGTCGAGGAGGTCGTCTTTGCTCAAATGGCTCTGTCCTTTTGTGTAATCTCCCCGGGCTCGTGGAGCGCGGGGGTGGTCAACCACTCATGCTAGCACGGGCAGGCGCCACCGCAAACTCCGTTCCACACGATGTCCCATATGCTGGACCAGGGCGTTCAGCCGCGGCAAACTCACATCCGTACTCGTTCGGCAGAAGGAGCACGCGATGTCCAGCGTCCGTCCTGTTACTCCGGTGTGCCTGGTCGCCATCCTGCTCGTTGGCTTGCTCGCCGCCTCGTCTCCGGCGCAGGGACAGGCGCCGCCCGCGAAGCGCCCGATGACGTTCCTCGACATGCAGCACCTGGAGCAAGTCGGCACGCCGCGGCCAAGCCCCGACGGCCGGTGGCTGCTCTACACCCTGAACAAGCCCGACTGGAAGGAAGCGCGGCGGCAATCCGACATCTACGTGGTGTCGATCGAGAATGGAATCGGGTCCACCCGCCAGCTCACGTTCAGCCGCGGCAAGAACGAGGCACAACCGGCCTGGGCGCCCGACGGCTCGTTCTTCGTCTATGCCTCGAACCGCGATGCCCCGCCGTCGAAGGAGGAGCAGAACCAGCTCTACCTGATGCGGATTGACGGCGGTGAGGGACTGAAGATCACGGACGCGAAGGAAGGGGTTTCGACCTTCGCCTTTAGCCGCGACGGGGCGTGGCTCGTCTACCGCAGCGGGAAGGCGGGCGAGGAGCAGCTCTACCGGCTCGGCGTGAAGGGCATCGAGGAGGCGAAGGCCGAGCAGTTGACCAGGCACGAAGGGGGCGTGGGCGCGTGGCGCTGGTCGCCCGACGGCCGGCGCATCTACTTCATCGCCCCCGAGCGGCTCGGTGTGCCGACCGAGCTGTTCGTGTATCCCGGCAAGACCCACGGCATCCCCGACCAGCGGAACCAGCTGGTGAAGGCGGTGAGCGAGATGGCGTGGATGGACTACTACGTGCGCGGCATCGGCGAGAAGTTCTCGTGGCGCATGGTGCTCGACACGCTGCCCGGGGAGGAGACGGAGAGGAAGGAGGAGGGCGAGAAAGGGACGAAGTAGCGGCCCGGTGGCGCGGCGCTTCCGAGATGGGGCGGGTCATGCCCGGCCTATAATGGCGCGCATGACTGTCCGCCTTGGCTCGGAGCGCCTGCTCGCCTCGTCCGTCCTCGACAACCAGCGCGTCGGCGTCGTCGCGAACCCGGCCTCGATCGACGGCTCGTTTTGTCACATCGTCGACCGCCTCGCCTCGCACCCCAGCGCGAAGCTGGCCGCGATCTTCGGCCCACAGCACGGCTTCCGCGCCGACGTGCAGGACAACATGATCGAGTCGCCGCACGGGCACGACCCGCTGCGCCGCGTGCCGGTGTACTCCCTCTACAGCGAGACCCGTGAGCCGACCGCCGAGATGCTGGATGGCCTCGACCTACTCGTTATCGACCTCCAGGACGTGGGCGCCCGCATCTACACGTTCATCTACACGATGGCGAACTGCATGAAGGCCGCGGCGCGGCACGGCGTGCGGGTGATCGTGTGCGATCGGCCCAACCCGATCGGGGGCGAGGCGGTGGAAGGGCCCGTCCTCGAGCGGGGGTTCGAATCGTTCGTCGGCCTCTTCCCGATCCCGATGCGCCACGGGATGACCGTCGGCGAGCTGGCCCGCCTCATCAACGAGGAATCCGGACGCGGCGCCGACCTCGAGGTCGTGCCGATGGAGGGGTGGCAGCGCGGGATGTACTGGGACGACGCCGGGCTGCCGTGGGTGCTCCCCTCGCCGAACATGCCGACGCTCGACACCGCCATCGTCTACCCGGGGGCGGTGCTGTTCGAAGGGACGCAGCTCTCTGAAGGACGGGGCACCACCCGGCCCTTCGAGATCCTCGGCGCCCCGTGGATCGACGCCGAGCCGTTCGCGGCCGGCCTCAACGCGCAGGCGATCGAGGGGGCGTACTTCCGCCCCGTGGTCTTCGAGCCGACCTTCCACAAGCACGCGCACCGGGCGTGCGGTGGGGTGCAGATCCACGTGACCGACCGCCGTGCCTTCCGCCCCGTGCTCGCCTCGGTGGCCGTGCTCGGCGCCTTCCACGACGCGAACCCCGAACGCTTCGCGTGGCGCCAGCCTCCCTACGAGTACGAAGACCGCCTGATGCCCATCGACATCCTCGCCGGGTCAGAGGCGCTGCGAAAGGGGATCGAGGCCGGGCGGAGTTTCAGGGACATTGCGGAGGAGTGGGAGGAGCCTACGGCGGAGTTCGAGCGGACGCGGAGGAGGTATCTTCTTTACTGACACTTGCAGTCCACGGAGTCACGAGGTCGCGAAGTCGCGAAGTCACGAAGTCGCGAAGTCACGAAGTCACGAAGTCACGTTGGCGTGCACGCTCTCTCACGGAGCACGAACCGGGCCAACCCCACCACCTTCAACTCTTGGACTCCGGCCTCACGAGCACACAGAGCCATCACGACTGCCCGAAGCGACCAACTCGCGACCTCCCGATTTCGTGGACTCTACTTCGCGACTTCGCGACTCCATGACTCGACTTCGTGACTTCGCGACTTCGTGACTTCGCGACTCCGTGGACTCTCAGTCAAGTCCTCATCTGCAGCACCGCCTCCCTGCCCAGCTCGTGTCCCAGCTCGTAATCGGCCTTCAGATCATCCAGGTTCTGGCTGGTGCGGCGCGTCCGGAGGGGCCTGGCCGGGGCGATGTGGTGGATGGCGATGCCGTCGGGCGGGTTCTCGATCAGGGACACGGCACTTCGATACACCTGCGCCTGCATCCTGATCGCTCGACCGAGTTCGGCGTGACGGCGGAACAGGAACGAGGTGACGCGGCTTTCCAGTCCCGGTGACTTCACGTAACCAAGGGGACGGGACCGGATGACGACAATCTCTCGAGCCCCTCGCCGGATGGCCTCCTGGACAGGCAGGGGATCGGCCACGCCGCCGTCCATGAGCCACTCGCCGTCCACGTGGCATCCGCCACGATAGAAAAGGGGAACCGAGCTCGAGGCCTTGATGTAATCCAGCCAGGTGTCGGCCCGCGGTTGCAGGTAGACGGGCCGGCCCGTGCGCACGGACGTGCAGACGATCAGGAACGCTTTCTCCCGGGTCGCCTTCTCGGCTGCCACGACGTCGAGCGGGTCCTCCCTCTGAAACGCGTCCCACAGCCAGTCCAGGTCCATGTAGTGCCCGCCGCCGAGAAACTTCCGGGCGCTGATGAACTCGGGGCGCACCATCTGGTTGGTGTAGATACGGAAGTTGCGTCGATACTGCCCTGCCACCTGGGAGGAGAGGTTGCAGGCCCCGGCCGAGACGCCGATGTAGATTTGGAACGGGTCGAAACCAAGCTCGAGGAACGCATCCAGGACGCCGGCCGAGAAGATGCCGCGCATCCCGCCGCCTTCCACGATCAGAGCGCTGCCGCCCATCGCTCTTGCTCCCGGCAAAGGCCTCACAGCCGCGAGGGCGGCCAGCTCCGCGACTTCCCGACCTCGTGGACTCGACTTCGCGACTTCGACTTCGTGACTTCGACTTCGTGACTTCGTGACTTCGTGACCTCGCGACTCCGTGGACTGCGAGTTACTCACCCTAGGCCCTCGTCCTCGCAATCTTCGGCGCCCGCTGGTCTGCGGGCGCTTCCTGCCGCAGCACGTGCTCGGTCAGGTGGCTGGTGAGGATGTCGAACGCCTCGTCCGGGGTGTCGGCGCGCGAGAACAGGTTGAGGTCCTCCGGGGAGATGGTTCCCTCGTCCACCATCGGCTCCAGGTGCAGCACCCGGTCCCAGTACTCCCGCCCGTAGAGGATCACGCCGATGCGCCGCGAGAGCTTCTCGGTCTGCTCGAGCGTGAGGATCTCGAACAGCTCGTCGAGGGTGCCGAACCCGCCTGGGAACACGACGAGCGCCTTTGCCAGGTAGGCGAACCAGAACTTCCGCATGAAGAAGTAATGGAACTCGAAGTGCAGCCCGGGCGAGATGTAGGGGTTCGGCCCCTGCTCGAAGGGCAGGCGGATGTTGAGGCCGATCGTCTTGCCGCCGGCCTCTCGGGCACCGCGGTTGGCGGCCTCCATGATGCCGGGGCCGCCGCCCGAGCAGACGACGAAGCGGTGGAAGGGCCCGTCGAGCGCGCGGCTCCAGGTGGTGAGGCGGCGTGCCAGCTCCCGCGCGTCCTCGTAGTACCGCGACTGGTCCACCGCCCGCCTCGCCTGCTCGACGAGCGCCTCGTCGCGGCCGGCCGGGTCGCCGCCCGACTTCTGCACCAGGGCGGCCAGCGCCGCCTCGGCGCGCGCGCGGCTCGGCGTCCGGGCCGACCCGAAGAAGACGACGGAGTCCTGGATGCGTTCCTGCTCGAAGCGGCGGAGCGGCTCGAGGTACTCGGAAAGGATCCGGACGGGCCGCCCGGCGTCGCTCTCGAGGAACTCGCGGTTCAGGTAGGCAAGCGGCTGGTTGTTCATGCGCGTTGGACGGTGATCGTCTCGAGGCCGTGGGCGCGCGGCCCCGACTCGCTGCGCCGGAGCAGGAAGGCGAACAGCAGGCCCGCGAACCCGAGGGTCGAGAACATCCACATGCCGGGCGTGTACCCGCCGGGGTTCGAGGCGCTGGCGCCCCAGGCGTCGTTCGCCCACCCGATCAGCAGGTTGAAGGCGAACAGCCCGATGTTCTGGATCATCGTCATCAGGCCGTAGGCGGTGCCGAGCTTCGACTCGCCCACCACGTAGGCCACCGACGGCCACATCACGGCCGGGATCAGCGAGAAGGCGATGCCCATCATCGCCATGGGCACGTAGAGCGTGACCCGGGTGTAGGCCATCATCAGATAGACGGGGATGAGCAGCAGCGACCCGAGCATCATGAAGAGCGAGCGACGGCCCACCCGATCGACCAGGTACCCGAACGCCGGCGTGCCGATCATCGCGAACAGGGTCAGCATGCTCGACAGGAAGCCCGCCGTCTCGCGGCTGGCGCCGTGCGCCTCCATGAAGAACTTCACCGCGAAGGTCTGGAACGGGAAGATCCCCGAGTAGAACGTGATGCAGAGCGCGACGATGAACCAGTACGACGTGCCGAAGTCGAAGATCTCGCGGAAGCGCACCTTGTCGGTCGCCCCGGCCGCGCCGAGGGCGTAGCGACGCTCGGCGCGCGACTCGAGCACCCAGTAGAGGATCGCGCCCACCACGCAGAAGGTCGCGAAGCCCACCGAGATCAGCAGCGGCGCGCGCCAGTACTCGTACGAGCCCGACGCCCAGCTCGGCGAATTGAGCGCGGCGAACGACCCGAGCCGCGCGATGGTCAGGTTCATCCCGAACGCGAAGCTCAGCTCCTTCCCCTTGAACCACCGGGCGATCGCGGTGGTCACCGCCACGATCAGCGACTCGGCGCCGAGGCCGAAGACCAGCCGGCCGGCCACCATCGACGCCAGCACCTGCGACTCGACCTCGAAGCCGAAGAGGCCGCCCAGCCCCCGCACCGCGGCCGCCAGCGGGGCGAAGAACGGGAGGCCGGGCCAGGCGGTGATGGCAGCGCCGAGGAAGCAGGTCGCGCCGAACAGCAGCGTCGATCGCTTCGTCCCGATCCGGTCGATGATGATCCCGCCGACCAGCACCATCACGATGTTCGGGAAGCTGTAGATCGCCTGCAGCAGGCCGATGCTCGAGTCCGAGAACCCGAGCTGCGCCTTCAGCACGTCGGCCAGCGGGCTGATGCAGTCGTAGACGTAGTAGTTCCCGAACATCGCCAGGCTGATGAACAGCAGCACCAGCCACCGGTACAGGCGGGACGGCACGCGGGGCTCGGAGGGCGGGACGGCGTCGGGCATGAACACACTCCCCTACTGATTCCGGAACGGGCGGATCCCGCGGGCGGCCAGGCCGATCGCGATCCGCCGGCGCAGCTCCGCCGCCACCCGCGACTGCCTGCCGGGCCGCGTCTTGAACCGCACGCGCAGCGTCAGGCTCGACTCGCGCAGTTCCTGCACGCCCAGCATCTCGAGCGGCCCGAGCAGCAGGTCCCCCAGCTCGTCGTCGCCCTGCATCCCGGCTCCAATCGTCCTCAGCGCATCCATCACCCGGTCGAGGCGCTCGCCGTGCATCACCACCACGTCGGCCGTCGCGTACGAGAACTCGCGGGTCAGGTTCGCCAGCGTGGTGATCGTCCCGTTCGGGAACACGTGGACGGTCCCGTCCGAGTCGCGCAGGACGATCGTCCGCAGCTTGATCTCCTCCACCACCCCGGTCACGTCCTGGATCCGGGCCACGTCGCCCACGCCGACCTGGTCCTCGAGGATCATGAAGAACCCCGAGATCACGTCGCGCACCAGGTTCTGCGCGCCGAAGCCGATGGCCAGGCCCGCGATCCCGGCGCCGGTCAGCAGCGGCACGACGTCGATCGACAGCTCGCGAAGCACCATCAGCGTCGCGAGGAAGATGATCGTCGCGGTGACCAGGCTCGAGACGATGCTGCCGAGGGTGGCGGCGCGGCGCACCCGCTCGGGGCGGCCGGCGACCGACGGGTCGCCGGCCAGCCGGGTCTTGAAGCGTTCGATCGCGAGGCTCGAGGCGCGCAGCGCGACGTAGGCGAGCACCACGACGATGAGCGCGCGCAGGCCGTGCGAGAAGGTCCAGGCGAGCACCTGCCGCGGCGTCCAGTCGGGCACCTCCACGCGCAGGAGCGACAGCACGAAGGCAAGCGTCGCGACCGCCGCGATCCCGAAGGCCACGACGGCCAGCGCGGTCACCAGCTGGCGCGTCCGCGCCTGCAGCAGCGCCCGCCCCTCGTCCGCAGTCACGTCGAGGCGGGCCACCACCCTGTTGATGAAGCGACGCCCCAGGCCGACGACCAGCGCCGCCAGCAGGAAGGAGGCGACCGCGGCGCCCGCGAGGATGGCCGGTGTGACGGCGGTGATCGCTTCGTTCACGACGCCAGTGTACTCGGGACCCGCAGCAGCTGCAGGAAGTTCGCGTCGTCCCGCCCGAGATCGGGGTTCACGCTCACCAGCACCACCGTCGCACCGGGCGGGAGGGCGCCCCTCGCGCGCAGCCGGGAAGCCAGCGCCGCCAGCGGGACCAGCTCGCCGCCCAGGTCCATCACCTGCGGCCGCACCCCCCACCACAGCGCGAGGCGGCGCGCAACCTCCGGGGAGGGCGCGATCGCGTGGATCGGCGCCCCGGGGCGCAGCGCCGAGAGCAGCCGTGCCGTCCGTCCGCTACGCGTCACCGCCACGATCGCCTCGGCGTGCCCCCGGCCGGCAAGCGTCAACGCCGCCGCAACCAGCGCCCCGGCGTGCCCGGCTCGATCCTCCACGCCGTCGGGGACCGCGACCGGCGGCGCCCCCATCTCGGCATCCTCGACAATCGCGCTCAGCGTCCGCACCACGCGCGGCGGATCCACCCCGACCGCCGTCTCACCCGACAGCATGATCGCGTCCACGCCGTCCTGAACGGCGTTGGCCGCGTCGCTCACCTCGGCGCGGGTCGGGCGCGGCTCGGTGCGCATCGAGTCGAGCACCTCGGTCGCCAGGATCACCGGGACGCCGCGCGCCCGCGCCGCGAGCGTCGCCTCACGCTGGATGCGGGGCACCCGCTCGAGCGGCACCTCGAGCCCGAGGTCGCCACGCGCGATCATGATCCCGTCGCACGCCTCGAGCAGCTCTGGCAGGCGCTCAGCCGCCCGCGGCCGCTCGATCTTCGCGATGAGGGGAACCTCGGGCCGGCCTGCCTCGCGCATCACCGCCCTGGCCCGCTCGAGGTCGTCACGCGCCTGCACGAAGCTCAACGCCACCAGGTCAACGCCGAGGGCGAGGCCCAGGCGCAGGTCCTCGATGTCCTTCCCGGTGAGAGCCGAGGCGGCCAGGGCAACCCCGGGCGCGTTGATCCCCTTGTGCGGCCCGAGGAGCCCGCCGTGAACGGTCACGGTCCGGATCGTCTCGCCATCGCTCGCCGCTACCTGCAGCTCGATCCTCCCGTCGTCCAGGAGGAGGCGATCGCCGGGACGGACGCTTGGCGCCAGCCCCGCAAACGAGGTGTAGACGATCCCGGGACCGCCCTCGCGATCGCCGGTTGCGATGGTCAGCTCGTCGCCGGCACGGAGCGGGAGCGGCTGGCCGCCCTCCAGCGCGCCGATGCGGATCTTGGGTCCCGCCAGGTCCTGCAGCACCGCGACGTGACGGCCGGCCCGCGCGGCGGCGGCTCGCACACGCCCGAAAACGGCCCGGTGCCACTCGCTGGTGCCGTGCGAGAAATTGAGCCTGACCACATCCACGCCGGCGGCGACGAGGGCGTCGAGCGCCGCGTCGGTGTCGGAGGCGGGACCGATGGTGGCGACGATCTTCGTGTGCCGCACAGGCAGCCAGCTTACAATCCCCCGTGGCGCGCACCAAGCCCGGCGCCCCCTTCCGGAGCCGCCATGCCGTTCGACCCCAACGACACCATCCTCTCGATTGCCGCCCGGATCGCGGAGGGGACCGTCTCGTCAGTGGCGCTGACCGAAGCGGCGCTGTCCCTGATCGCCGAGCGCAACCCGGTTCTCAACGCCTTCATCACCGTGACGGCCGACCTGGCCCTCGAACAGGCACGCAAGGCCGATCGCGAGATCCGCGCCCGGGGGCCCCGGGGACCGCTCCACGGCATCCCGATCTCGCTGAAGGACCTGATCGACGTCGCCGGTGTCGCCACCACGGCCGCGTCGCGCGTGCTGAAGGACAACGTGGCCCACCGCGACGCGGTTGTCGTGTCACGGCTTCGCGAAGCCGGCGCCGTATTCCTCGGCAAGACCAACCTGCACGAGTTTGCTTTCGGGACCACCAGCGAGGACTCGGCCTACGGGCCCGTGCGGAACCCGCACGACCTTGCCCGATCGCCTGGTGGATCGAGCGGCGGGTCAGCGGCGGCGGTGGCCGACGGCCTGGGGTACGCCTCCATCGGGACCGATACCGGCGGGTCGGTGCGAATCCCGGCGGCCGCGTGCGGGTGCGTCGGCCTGAAACCCACCTTCGGCGAGCTGTCGTGCGAAGGGGTCGTGCCGCTCAGCTGGTCACTGGACCACGTTGGCCCCCTTACCCGCTCGGTGGGCGATGCGTGGCTGCTCTACGACGTCATGCGGGGAGCGCCCCGGTTCGTTCCGCCCGGGAGGCGCGCGCTGCCGGCGCGGCCTCCGCGGCTTGGTGTGCTCGGCGGCTACTTCACCGAGCTGCTCGAGCCGGCGGTCCGGACGTCCTTCGAGTCAGCCATGCGGCGGCTTGCGGAGGCGGGCGCTGAAATCGACGGGCGCGAGGTGAAAGGCGCCGCGGGCACGCCGGCCACCTACATCCACATCCAGCTGCCAGAAGCAACGGCCTACCACGCCGCGACGCTCGAGCGCGAGCCCGGCTCGTATACGCCGGCTGTCAGGAGCCGACTCGAGATGGGCCGAGACGTCAGCGCCGTGGACTACGTCACGGCACGACGGGACGCGCTGGCGCTCCGCGACGCGGTGGACGCGGCGCTCCACGGGTGCGAGGCACTCGCCCTGCCAACGCTGCCCATCCTCGCACCTCCCATTGGAAGCGGCGGCATGCCGCTCGAGGGGGAACCAGTCCCGGTTCGCGCGCTGATGCTGCGCCTGACACAGCTCTTCGACGTGACCGGGCACCCGGCCATCTCGCTCCCGTGCGGGCGCACCAGCTTGGGGCTGCCGGTCGGGCTGCAGCTGGTGGGACGGCGGGACGGGACGCCCGCGCTGCTCGGGGTGGCCTGGTGGTGCGAGCGTGCCCTCCAGTGACGCGCGGCGCGCGATGCACGCAACGTCTGCGAACCACTGCCCGGCTCCGTGCGTCTTATGGGTATCGCGTCGATCTTCCTCGCCGTTGGGTGTCGGAAGGTTGGTGCTAGACTAGAGCCGGTACAGCCCCGAGGTCACGAAGATGGGCCTGGCCCGCATGAGCCTCAGCCTGTTCGGCACGGTGGCCGTCGTGGCGGCCCTGCTGGCCGTCGCCACCATCTGGCTGATGCTCACCGATCCCGTCACGGTCGCCAACTCGGTGAACGAGGGCGACATTTCCCCGCTGGTGCGGCAGCTGGCCTCGGTGATGTACGAGGCCCTCCGCGGCCTGCTGAAATACCTGTAGCTTCGGCGCCCGCTGTCAGAGCTTCTTCCTCAGGAACCTCACCAGCGTCCATCCATCCAGGTACTTGAACGGCGCAAGGCCCGTGGTGTAGTGCCCGCAGGGCAGCAGCGTCAGGTCGAAGCTCACGCCCTCGCGGCGGCACGCTTCGATGAGCGCCTTCGACAAGTGGAACGGGAAGCTCGTGTCGTACCGCGCCGAGACCAGCAGCGTCGGCGTGCCCTTCACGCGGTGCACGTACGCCGCGGGCGAGATCGGCATCCACAACTCGCGCAGCCGATCGAGGGCGATGTGCCCGTCCAGCCCCTTGCGAACGTGCTCGGTGGAAAGCCCCTCCCAGATCACGTCGGCAAAGTACAGAGACACGTGGTTCAGCGCCTGGGCGCGGATCCGCGGCTCGTGCGCGGTCGTGAGCAGGGCCAGGCACGAACCGAGGCTGGTGCCGAGGATCCCGATCCGCTCGAATCCCTCGCGCTCGAGCCAGGCGACCGCGCGCCGGGCATCCACGACCGCCTGCCGGCAAACGTGCAGCGTGCGGCCGAGGTTGGAGCTGACGATGTAGTCGGCGCGGGTCAGCTCGGGCGGCATGCGCCGGTCGTGGTAGGGAAGGCTGAGCCTCAAGGCGTTGACACCGAACCGCGCCAGCAGCCGGCAAAGGCCGACGTGGCCGTCCCAGTCGGCGTTCCACTGCGGCAGCACCACCACAGCGCGCCGGCGGTCCTGCCGGCCGTCGCCGCGAGGCTCCACCGTGAACAGCCGGCCACTGACGAGATCGTTGCAGGGATGCGGCGTCCGGACGGCGCTTGGAAACGTGACGGTCCCCGCCTCGGGGCCCTCGGAGGGTCGCCACTCGTAGTCGTCGGTTGGCGGCGCGGCAAAAAAGTCGGCAGAACACGCCTGGGCTGCGCGCGCCCACTCTCCGAGGATCGCCTCGGGCGGCCGACGGTCGCCTGGATGATCGAGGCCGAGCCAGTCGAGGCCCCACTCGAACGGTCTCACCCGGCGCCCCGCCGTCCGCTCGTACAGCCGTCGTTCCCAGCGTGAGAAGAACCGTGCGAGCATCGTCGAGAATTCTATCAACCGGAAACGGCACCCCCGTTGCACCCGCGGGGGACATGATCGAGCAACCAGCGCCCAGCCCGATGCCACCGGGGCCGAAGCCGCCCGACATCGTGGACAAGCCGCCGCCCGATCCCCGGCCGGTCCCGCCCCCCGACGTTCCGCCTCTGCCGCGACCCGACATCCCGGGTGAACCGCAGCAGCCGGGCACACCGCCCTGATCTCGCGACTCGTCGCTCGTGTTGAGCAAGGGCTCAGTCGGGAGGCTCGAGCACCTGGGGCTGGCCGAGGCCGAGCGCCTCGAGCCCGGGCAGTACCTGCTCGGGGTCGCCGACGATGGTGACGACCATTCGCCGGAGATCGAGCCGGCCGGCCGCGGCAATCACGTCTTCCGCGGTCACGCGCTCCACGAGCGGAACGAACTGCTCGAAGGTGTCGTCGGGAAGGCCGTAGAGCGCCAGCTGGACGAGGCCGCGTGCAATCTGGCCGGCCGTCTCGAAGTTGCGGGGATAGCCCCGCGTCACCGACAGCCTCGCCAGTTCCATCTCCTCGGCGGTCGGCGGGCGGGTGGTCCGAAGGGCGGCGATCTCCGCCAGCGTTTCGCGCACCGCCTCGGCGGTGGCCTGGGTCTGCACGGCCGCCTGCACGAGGAACGGGCCCGGACCCTTCCGGAAGTCGAACCCGCTGCGGACGCCGTAGGTGTAACCCTTCTGCTCGCGCAGGTTCATGTTCAGCCGGCTCACGAACTGGCCGCCGAGGATGGCGTTCAGCACGACGAGCGCGTGGTAGTCGGGCGTGCGCCGCGGCACGGCCACCTGCCCGAGCCTGATCTCCGATTGTGCCGCGCCCTGCCGGGGTACCAGCGCGACGAGCGGCAAGGAGCGGGCCGGGATCTCGTCCACCGCGCAGGGCACGAAGCCGTCTGCTTCGTCGGGCGGGGGCTGCCAGTCGCCGAACGCGCGCTCGGTCGACTCGAACAGTTCATCGTGGGTCGCGTCGCCGGCCATGATGAGCGTCATCCGGCACGGTTTCCAGACCCGCGCGTGGAAGCGGCGCACCTCGGCCAGGCCGATCGCCCGCAGGCTGGGAGCCGTCCCGATCGGCAGGTGCCCGTACGGGTGGCCCTGGTAGAGAAGGCGGGTGAGCGTCCGGTCGGCCACCGCGGCCGGCAGGTCGCGCAACTGGAGCAGGCGGTGGAGCCGCAGGTCGCGCACGCGCGCGAAGTCTTCGTCTGCCAAGCGCGGCCGGCGCGCGACGTCGGCCATCAGCGCCAGGACCTCGTCGCGGCGTCGGGCGAGCGCGAGCGCCGACAGCAGCGTCGCGTCGGGGCCGATCTCGGTGTCGAACTGCGCGCCAAGGCGCGCGAACGCGGCCTCGAGGTCGAGGGCCGACCGTTCACCGCTCCCCTCGTCCAGCATGTCGGCGGTGAGGGCCGCCAGCCCGGGCCGATCGTCGGGGTCTTCGGCGGCGCCGCTCGACAGCAGCAGCAGCATCGCGACCACCGGCACCTCGCGGTGCTCCACGGTCCAAACGGCCAGGCCGTTGGACAGCCGGCGGCGCTCGACGGCGGGAAAGCGGAACGGGGGATCGGGCGAAGGAACGGGCAGGCGCGACCGGTCGACCTGGCTCACGAGCACACCACCTT
>JARKSS010000011.1 GCA_029974175.1 Vicinamibacterales bacterium | reverse complement strand
ATCTTGCCGTCGCTGTCGCACGTCAGGTCGGCGAGGATCCCCCGCCGCAGCGGCTCCTGGTTGAGACGGTGGATCGGGATGGTCGGGAACAGCTGCTTCACCGCCCAGTGGTCGGGCATCGACTGGAACAGCGAGAAGTTGCAGTAGTAGGTGTCGCTCAGCTGCTTCTCCAGCCCCTCCAGCTCGTCGGGCACGTAGTCCAGGTCGCGGACGATCTTCAGCAGCTTCTCGCAGGTGGCCCAGAACAACTGCTCGACCCGCGCCCGCGCCTGCAGGTCGAGCACCCCCAGGTTGAAGGCGGTGATCGCTTCCTCCTTGAACTGCAGGACGTCGTGGTAGGTCTCCTGGAAGTTCTTCCGCGAGACGAGGCTGAACGACTCCCACAGCTGCTGCAGGATGGGGTGGTCGTCGGGACCCGGCTCGGCCGGCACGTGCCCGCCCAGGATCTCGTTGGTCGCCAGGACGTTGTAGACCAGCACCGAGTGGTGCGCCACCAGCGCCCGCCCCGACTCGGTCACGATGTCGGGGTGCGGCACGCCGCGCGCGTTGCAGACCTCGGCGATCTGGCCGACGATGTCGGCCGCGTACTCCTCGAGCGTGTAGTTCACCGAGGAGTGAAAGTTCGTCTGGCTGCCGTCGTAGTCTACGCCCAGGCCGCCGCCGCAGTCGAAGTACTTCATGTTGGCGCCGAGGCGGTACAGCTCGACGAAGATCTGGCTCGACTCGCGCAGGGCGTCCTTGACGGCGCGGATATTGGTGATCTGCGACCCGATGTGGAAGTGAAGCAGCTGCAGGCAGTCGAGCATGCCGACCGCGCGCAGCCGCTCCACCGTCTCGACGATCTCGGCGGTGGTCAGGCCGAACTTCGAGCGGTCGCCCGTGGACTCGACCCACTTGCCGGCGCCCTTGGTGGCCAGCCGCGCCCTGACGCCGATCACGGGCCGCAGGTCGAGCTCGGCGGCGGCGGCCAGGATCGTGTCGAGTTCCCCCATCCGGTCCATCGTGATGACGACGCGCCGCCCGAGCTTCTGGGCGAGCAGCGCCGTCTCGATGAAGGCGCGGTCCTTGTACCCGTTGCAGAGGATGAGCGCCTCGGGGTTCTCCTGGACCGCGAGCGCCACCAGCAGCTCGGGCTTCGAGCCGGCCTCGACTCCCAGGTTGAAGGGGCGGCCGTGCTGCATCAGCTCCTCGACCACCTGCCGCTGCTGGTTCACCTTGAGGGGGTAGACGCCGCGGAAGGTCCCCTGGTACTCGTTCTCCGCGATGGCCTGCTGGAACGCGCCGAACAGCTGGCCGACGCGCGTGCGAAGGATGTCGGAGAACCGGATGAGGACCGGGAGATTGAGACCGCGGCTCCGGAGGTCGTCCACCAGTTCCTTGAGGTCGATCTTCACCGAGCCGGGGCCGCCAGGCGTCACGGTGACGTTGCCGGCCTCGTTGATCGAGAAGAACCCGCGGCCCCACCCGCTGACGTTGTACAGCTCGAGCGAGTCCTTGATGGTCCACGCCCTCAGTTCAGTCTGCAACCTTCCTTCTCTCCTTCATCGTGCCGCGCCGGGCCGCGCGGGTCATTGAATATAGCACCCTTCGCCTTGACGCGAACGGCCGACGGCCGGTATGGTCCCCGGCGGAGGTGGGCGTGGCCGATCGTCGTCACGAGCTCCAGGCATCGAGGTGGCTGGCCGGCCGGCTGCCGGGCCGCGCGGCGGCGGCGCTGGTTGCCCTCGCGCTCGGCGTCCTCGTCTCTCCCGGCCTGGCCCGGCGCGTCCCCCACTACGCCGCCGGCGATTTCGCAACCCAGTCCATCCGTGCGCCGTACGACTTCTCGGTCATCGACGTGTCGGCGACCGAGCGCCGCCGCCGCGATGCGGCCGCGGCAGCCCCCGCGGTCGCGACCCTGAACACCAGGGCGGCGGCGCAGGCGGCCTCGCGTCTCACCGGTGCCTTCGCACCGGTGGCGCGGCTGTTCGAGGAGGCAGACGCGCACCGCCAGCCCTCCGAGACCGACCGGCAAGGCCTGTCGCCGGGCGCGCAAGCCGCGCTGGGGAAGCGCCGGGCCGCCGAGGCCGACGCCCGGCTGGCTGACGCGCTCGCCGAGGCGGTTCCCGCGTTCGAGGCCGCACTTGGCGTGCGCCTCACCGACAACGAGCGGGCGGCTCTCGAACGCGAGCGGTACTCTGCGCGCGTCGTCCGCCTGCTGGCGTCGGTGCTCGCAGCGGTTCATGCCGAGCCGATCGTCGCCGACCGCGCGGCGCTCGAGGCGCTGCTCGGCGCGGCCCGGGGGCCGAGACCGCGGACCATTGTCCTTCGCGACGAGACGGGAACCGAGCGCGAGGCCGCGGTCCTTCGGACGCGCGAGGAGGCCGCGGCCCTGGTTCCAACCAGGGTGGACACGATGCTTCCCGGGGAACCGCAGGATCTCCGGCAGGCGATCGCGCGCATCGCCGCCGCCTCGGTGGTGCCGAACACGTCGTACGACGCCGCTGCCTCGGCAGCGCGGCGCAAGGCGGCCGAGGCGGCCGTCCTCCCCGTGTCGCTGACCTTCCGGCGAAACCAGCTGATCGTCGGCGAGGGGCTCGAGGTCACGCCGCAGGTCCGCCTGGCGCTCGACGAGCTTCGCGCCCGCAACGCCCCCGCGGTCTTCGGATGGCAAGTGGCCGGCTCGAGCCTGCTGTTCTTCCTGCTCGTGATCGCCGGCCTCCTCGTGCGCGGCGACCCTCCCCCGCAGGCGGCGAAACGGGGGCGCGGCGGTGCCCGCGCGCGCGACGCCGTCTTCCTGGCGGGAGGCCTCATCCTCGCCACGTTCCTGTTCCGGCTGTGGCTGGTCACCGTGGACCTGCTGCTGGAGGGCAATCCCGCCCTTTCGCCGATTGCCCTCGCGATGCTCTTCCCGCTGGCCACCCTCCCGATGCTCACGCGCTTCGTGCTGGACGAGCGGTCGGCGGCGGCCCAACTGGTCGTCTGGTCGATCGCCGCCGGCCTGCTGGCCCACCAGGGGGTCGAGGTGGCGGGCCTGACGCTGGTCTCGGGCCTGGTGGGAATGTGGGCGGTCGCACGGTGCAGCAGCCGCGCCTGCCTGGTCAGGGCCGGCCTTCGTGCGGGAGGGACGGCGGCGGCGGCGGCGCTGGCCGTGGCGCTCGTCGCCCAGCTGGGCCCTCGGGCGACAGCGGGGACGGCGCTGCTCGGCGGGGCCGGCGGGCTGGTGAGCGGGCTGCTCGTCATCGCGCTCGCGCCGGCGATCGAGTGGCTGTTCGGCTACATCACGCGGATCAACCTGCTCGAGATGATCAGCTACGAGCACCCGTTGCTGAAGCGCCTGATCGCCGAGGCGCCCGGCACCTTCCAGCACTCGGCCACCGTCGGCGTCCTTGCCGACGCGGGTGCGGCCGCGATCGGGGCCGACCGCCTGCTGGTGCGCGTCGGGGCCATGTATCACGACATCGGCAAGATCGAAAACGCCGGCCTGTTCATCGAGAACCAGTCCGGTCAGAACCCGCACGACTCGCTCCCCCCCGCCGAAAGCGCCCGCATCGTCCGGTGCCACGTGACCGACGGCGTGAAGCTGGTCGAGCGATACCGCCTGGGCGACGGGGTGGCCGATTTCGTGCGCGAGCACCACGGGACCCGGCCGATCGTGTACTTCCTCGAGCGCGCCAAGGCGGCAGGCCTGCCGGTGGAGGAGGCCGACTACACGTATCCGGGGCCACGGCCCGGGTCGCGCGAAGCGGCCGTGCTGATGGTGGCCGACCAGGTCGAGGCGATCGGCCGCCTGAAACCGGGACTCGACGTCGACGAGTACCGCGCGATGATCGCCGCCACGATCGAGAAACTGCGGATCGAAGGCCAGTTCGACGAGGCACCTGTCACCACCGCCGACCTCGTCCGGATTCGCGACGCGATGGCCGAAGTCCTGGCGCGCATGCACCACCGCCGCATTCCGTACCCGGGCCAGGAAGGGGGGCCGCCGCTTGCAGACGGGAAGGCCACCCAACCCGTCGCGTCGTCCTCCCGCGGACCCGCCGCGTCTTGACAGGGTTCCCCCGCCACCCTAGAGTCGGTGGGGTCGCCCCCGTCCGGTCCTTCTTTCCTGTTTCACGCCATGAATATGAAGAGACTGCTCGTCGCGCTGCCGGTCTGCGCTCTCGCGCTGGCCGCCTACACGGCCGTCCCGAGGGCCGAGGAGGGCTTCTGGCCCTACAACAACGTCCCGAGGGCGGCGATCAAGAAGAAGTACGGCTTCCAGATCACCGATGCCTGGCTGAAGCACCTCCAGCTCGCCACGATCAAGTTCCGCGGCGGCACCGGCTCGATCGTCTCGCCCGACGGCCTGGTCCTCACCAACCACCACATCGCGCTCGGGTCGCTGCAGCGCCTGAGCACGCCGGAGAAGGACCTCGTCAAGGATGGCTTCGTCGCGCTGACGCGCGACCAGGAGCTGAAGGTCCCGGGCCTGACCCTCAACGTGCTCCAGGAAATCAAGGACGTCACCGAAGAGGTGAACCGCGGCGTGACGCCGGGGATCAAGGCGGCCGACGCGGTGGCCGCGCGCCAGAAGGCAATCGAGGCGATCCAGGAGGAGTCGCTGAAAGCGACCGGCATGCAGAGCGAGGTCGTCTCGCTGTATGCGGGGGCCGTCTACAACCTGTATCGCTACAAGACCTACAACGACGTCCGCCTGGTGTTCGGCGCCGAGTACCAGACCGGCTTCTACGGCGGCGATCCGGACAACTTCACCTACCCGCGCTTCAACCTCGACGTCGGCCTGTTCCGCCTCTACGAGGACGGCAAGCCCGCGAGCACGCCGAACTACCTGCGCTGGTCGCGAGCGGGGTCGAAGGAGGGCGAGCTGGTGTTCACCACCGGCCACCCGGGCGCCACGCAGCGCCTCAACACGTTCGCGCACTTGCTGTACCGCCGCGACGTGGCGCTGCCCTTCTCGATTGCCCGGAACGCGATGCGCGAGGCGGCGATCAAGAAGTGGGCGGCGCTCGGCCCCGAGAACGCCCGCCGTGCAAAGGGCGAACTCTTCGGCGTGCAGAACAGCCTGAAGAACCAGCGGCACCAGCTCAAGGGGCTGCAGGACCCGGCGCTGCTCGCGAAGAAAGAGGCCGAGGAGAAGCGGCTGCGCGAGGGGCTTGCGAAGATCCCGCAGAAGCAGCAGGAACTGGGCGATGCCTGGCAGCTGATCGAGCAGTCGCTCCAGGCCGCGCGGCAGCTCGACGCCGAGCGCAACTTCATCGTCGATGCCGCGGGCTTGAACTCGCAGCTCTTCACGCTGGCGCGCAGCCTCGTCAGGCCGGCGTACTCGCCCGGCAAGGCCTCGGACGAGCCGCGCGGCCCTCGCGGAGGCGGCCCGGCCGCCGGGGGGCGGCCCGGCGGAGGCGAGCCGGAGATCGATCTCGAGCGCGAAAAGCTGAACCTCACCGAGTCGCTCACCTTCATGGTCGAGCAGCTGGGTGCCGACCACGCCATCACCAAGCGAATCCTAAGCGGCGCCACGCCGGCAGCCCGGGCGGCCGAACTGGTCGGCAAGACCCGGCTGACCGACCCGGAAATCCGCAACCTGCTGCGGGCCGGCGGGCGCGGCGCGATTGACGCCTCCACCGACCCGTTCATCGTGCTGGCGCGTTCGCTCGAGCCCGACGCCCAGGCCATCGCCAAGAAGTACGAGGAGCAGGTCACGACCGTGCAGGCCGCCGCCTACCCGAAGATCGGCCAGGCGGTGTTCGCCGTGTACGGCCCGAGCGCCTACCCCGATGCGACCGGGACGCTGAGGCTCTCGTACGGCACGGTGAAGGGCTACATGGAAAACGGCCGGAAGGTGCCGCCCTACACGACCATCGCCGGCCTCTACCAGCGAGCGGCCGAGCACGGGAACCAGCCGCCGTACGACCTGGCCCCGCGCTGGGTCGAAGCGAAGGCGGCGCTGAACCTCAAGACCCCGCTCAACCTCGTCACCACCAACGACATCGTCGGCGGCAACAGCGGATCGGCGGTGGTGAACCGGAAGGGCGAAGTGGTGGGCCTGATCTTCGACGGCAACCTGCAGATGCTGCCCGGCTACTTCATCTACGAGGAGTCGGTCAACCGCGCGGTCTCGGTGGACTCGCGCGCCATCCTCGAGGCCCTGGAGAAGGTGTACAAGGCCACGGAGCTGGTGAAGGAGATCAGGGGCTAGGGGCCAGGAGCTAGGGCTAGCCTGGGGCCTGGGCGAAGGGAACCCCCGGTCACCCGCGCGGTGGCCGGGGGTTTTTCGTCGCCTGCTATCTCACGCTGACGTGGTCGAACTTCGACGTGTTCAGCACTCCGCTGTTGTGGCTGTTGACGATCAGCCCCATGAGCGGCGTGCTGGTGGAGAGCGTGGTGCTGCCCACGTTGCGCCACGTGGTGCCGTCGCTCGAGACGGCGGCCGTTACCGTCGAGCCGCTGCGGCGCAGGCGCAGCCACACCGGGAACCGTTGCGTCGAGCCCCCGAGGTAGGCGGTGCTGCCCGAGGCGGACGCCCTCCGGAGCAACTCCACGCCGCCCCCCGGCTTCACCGACAGCGTCACGTGGCGGGCGTTGGCGCCGGTTCCGTCGCGGAGCATGATGCCGGCCTTGGCCAGGCTGTGGGTGTTCTGCACGTACGTGACGCGCGCCACGATCTCACCACCCGACTGCTGCGGCTGGTACACGAACCGGAACGCGTCGGCCGAGCCCCAGATGTCGGCGCCCGAGCCGCGCACGGTGAACAAGCCCGACGAGTAGGTCGCCGACCCGGTGGCCCCGACGTTGCCGATGTCGCGGGTCTGCCACGGGGACGGCAGTCCCGTGGACGTGGACGGCGTGCCGGACGAGGCCGCGGTCACCGACACCTGGTCGAAGCGCGACGTGTTGCGGACCGAGGTGCGGTGGCTGGTCACCGCGAGGCCGGCCAGCACCGTCGAGGGCAGCGACACGCTGCGCGAGCCGACCGTCCGCCACGTCCGCCCGTCCGACGAGACCGACGCGGTGATGGTGCTGCCGCGACGCGCAAGGCGGAGCCAGGCCGGGAGGCTCTGCGTGGCCGACGCCACGACCGTCGTCGAGCCGCCCGCGCTCGTGCGAACCATGAACTCCACGCCGCCGCCCGGCTTGACGTCGAGGATGACGTTCTGGCAGTTCGCGGAGGTCGTCGCCCGCATCATGATGCCGGCCTTGGCATACGCGTGGGTGTTCTGGATGCTGGTGACGCGGGCCACCAGGTCGGCGTCGCCGGAGAGCGACCGGCGCACGAAGTGGAAGCTGTCGGCGGCGCCCCAGATGTCGGCGCCGGCCCCGACGACCGTGAAGACGCCCGACGAGTAGCTCGCCGACCCCGAGAGGCCCACCGACCCGATGTCGCCGTTCGTCCACGGCGAGGGCAGGCTCGAGCCCGTCGTCCCGCCGCCCGTCGACCCGCCGCCGCTCGCCGCCGCCTGGGTGACCGTGTGCACCCGCCCCGCGACCGTGACCGTCGCGCTGCGGCTGCTGGTCGAGGTGTTGGCCGCCACGGTGTAGCGGACGGTTCCCGCGCCGCTTCCACTGGCGGTGGTGACCGAGACCCACGAAGCACTCGCGGCGGCGGTCCACGTGCAGCCCGACCCGGCGGTGATGCTGATCGACCCGGTGCCGCCCGAGGCCGCGAACGAGGCGGTCGAGGGCGACATCGAGTAGCTGCAGCTGCCTTCCTGGGTCACCTGGAAGGCCCGTCCCGCGATCGTGATCGTCCCGGTACGCGCGCTGGTGCCGGTGTTGGCCGCCACGCTGAAGGTGGCGCGGCCCGAGCCGGTGCCGCCCGCGTTCATCATCGTGATCCACGAGAGGCTCTCGCTGGCCGTCCAGGTGCAGGCGGACGTGGTGGTGACGCCGACCTCGCCGCCGCCCCCCGCCGCCGGGAACAGGGCCGACGAGCCGGAGAGCGTGTAGGAGCAACTGGTCACGGTGAACCGGTTCGAGCAGTCGCTCACTCCTTCGCCGCCCGGACCGACGGCCGCCACCCTTGCCTCGTACTCGCCGCCGGGCGCGGGCCACGCCGACACGCTCGCCGAGAAGTCGAACCGGATCTTGCCGTCCGACTGCGGCGACGGCTTCCCCATGTCAACGGTGTGGAACGGCTGGCTGGCGCCGGCCTGGTAGACCCGCAGCACGTACCGCTGCACCACTGCGCGGCCGTCCGACAGTTGTCTCGAGTGATCGGGTGAGGGATCGAATTCCACGATCCGCGCGTTGGTGACGGTTTGCGCGCCGGCGAAGGCAGGAACGAGAAGAACCGCGATCAATAGCGTCAGTACGAAGGGTCGCACCGAAGATGCCATCGTCCTGTGTCCCCTTGATGAGCGGGTTTCGAGCGTGCTCTCGGGGGGCCTTACTCCAGTCACTCCTGCGGCCTTCCGTGAAGCGTGGATGGCAGGCGCCAGGAGCAGTCGCGCGCCGAGAGCAGGCAGCGACCGTTGGCGACCCCGGTGCATCTTGTGGTCCGGCTGTCGATTGACGGATTCGTTCCGAAGTAACCGGAAGAGGTTGGTGGGCGCGCGCGCAAATCCGTCGAACGGATCACGAGGCTGTAACGAGCCCATCAATTACCCGTGGCAGCAGCGCGGGTAGAATGAAGGCGGGCCTGCCGCAACACAACGAAGGGAGGGCGACGTGCCGCTGCTCGACGACAGGGTTCGCAAGCAGGTACAGGACGCGCTGGCCGGGATCACACGGCCCGTCAAAATCGTGATGTTCACCCAGGGCGAAGGGGGCGCGATCGAATGCGAGTACTGCAGCGAGACGCGCGAGCTGGTCGAGGAGGTTTCGCAGCAGTCAGGGAAGCTGTCACTGGAGGTACTCGACTTCCAGGCCGACGAAGCGCGCGCGCGGGAGTACGGCGTGGACAAGATCCCCGCCGTCGTCCTCCTGGCCGGCGACGGCGAGCCGGCACGCCACGGCGTGCGGCTCTACGGGATCCCGGCCGGCTACGAGTTCAGCTCGCTCGTCGAAGGGCTGCGCATGGTGGGCACCGGCGACGTAAAGCTTTCCGACGCCACGCGGCAGGCGCTGGCGCGTCTCACGAAGCCGGTGCACCTGCAGGTGTTCGTCACGCCGACCTGACCGTACTGCCCGCGGGCCGTGGTGCTCGCCCACAAGCTGGCGCTTGCCAGCGACCTCGTGTCGGCCGACATGGTGGAGGCAACCGAGTTCCCCCACCTCACCAACCGCTACCAGGTGCAGGCGGTCCCGCTCACGGTGATCAACGAAACGATCAGGATCGAAGGGGCCGTACCCGAGTCGCTCCTGGTCGAGAAGGTGCTCGAGGCGGGAACCTGATGCCGGCGGGCGGCCACAAGGGCCGCCCCTACTTCTCAACCGTCTTGATCACCGTGCGGCCCTTGAACACCTTGGCCGCCGCCTCGGCGTCGGCCTTCTGCCCGACGATGTCGCCCCAGTGCATCGGGATGAGAACGGAGGGCTTGAAGCGGTTCGCGGCCTCGGCCATCTCGGCGGCCGTCATCGTGTAGGTGCCGCCGCAAGGCATCAGCGCCACGTCGGTCTTGATGGCATCCATCTCGGGGACGGCATCGGTGTCGCCCGAGTGGTAGATGCGCTGACCGTTCGAGAGCGTCACGACGTAGCCGACCCAGTTCTCCGCCTTCTTGTGGAAGTCCTTGTTCAGGTTGTAGGCCGGCGTGGCCTCCACCTTCACGGGGCCCACCTGGTAGGTGCCGCCGGGTGCGGCGATCGTCACCTTGCGGCCCTTCAGCTTCGCCGCGACGTCGGCCGGCGCGACGAAGAGCGTGCCCGGCTGCTCGATGCGGGCGATGTCCTCCTCGGAGAAGTGGTCGTAGTGGGCGTGCGTGACGAGGATGACGTCCGCCTTCAAAGCCCCGGCCGGCAGCTTCCAGGGATCGATGTAGATCTGCGATCCCCCGTCCTCGAGCCGAAACGTCGCGTGCCCGAGCCAGTGGATGTGATCGAGGTTCATCGCACCCTCCTCGTGTCGTCTTCGAGATTCCTCGGACTCGATCTTAGCCTGTACCGCGGTCATGGTCCTGAGCACGGGGTGTACGGCCGGCGCGGGCGCCTTCGCCAGCACGTCGTCCAGCAGCCCCCACGCCATCAGCCCGTCGTCCGAGCGCGCGTCGAGCAGCACGAACGCCAGGCGCGCCAGCGGCTGATCCATCGGCACGACGAGCGAGCCGGCCGGGAGCTTCACGCTGGTTGCCTCCCATCTTCCGGTGATCTCGCGGATCTTCATGCCCTGCCAGCCCTGCTCCTGCACGGTGGACGAATCGATCCGGAACTGCTCGGCGGCCACTGTCGTCTCGGACTCGACGCGGAAGAAGCGGATGCCGTGCGCCGTCAGCCGATCGACGATTCGCGCGAGCATCTGCTGGTTGTCGCGAAAGGGCGAAGCCTGCCCGGGTTGCCCCCCCGCGGCTGGCGGCCCGCCGGGGAGCACCGGCCGCCCGGCGCCGCCTTCCGCGCCCGCCGGCGGCGGAACCGCAGGAACCAGGTACGCCCGCGGCGCAAGGCTGGTCTCGGTCGCCTCCACGGTTGCGTAATGCGGCATCGTCTCGACGCGCTCGCTGCCAGTCACGCGGCGCAGCATCGGCCGGTCGGGCACGTACGGGTGCCTCTCTTCCGCCAGGTCGGCAAGGACGATCGGAACGGCGTTGGGCTCCTTCACGAGCCTGCCCCGCACCGCCTGCGGCTTGCCGACGATCGATTCGGCGTCGGCCGCCGCGGTCGCCGAGCGGATCGCCTCGCCGTTGGCGGCGGCGAAGTTCACCAGTTCCTCGAGGAACCAGTAGTTCGCCTTGATGCGGTCCTCGAAGCTCGCGTAGGAGTAGGTCTCGACGAGGATGCCGACCCGGTTGCGGAGGCCGAAGTAGGTCTGCGTGTAGCGCGGCTTGTAGAGGTCGAGGTCGTTGAACCAGGCACGCTCGCCCTGGCGCGAGAAGTTGCCGTAGTAGAAGGAGTCCCAGCCGTGCTTCGCCTTCATCTGCGCGGTGATGAACGGCAGGAGGCGGCCACGCGCCAGCGCGATCAGTCCCGGCGACGTGTTCGGGCTGACCGAGGTCTGGTAGGTCAGGTAGTAGCCGTGCGGGCTGCCGTTGGTCGTATGCAGGTCCACCGCGACGTGCGGATCGTAGTCGGTCATCAGCTTCGCAAGCGAGCGCGCTTCCGGGGTCTCGAGCTTGATGCAGTCGCGGTTGAGGTCGAGATCCTGGGCGTTGTTGCGCTGCCCCGTGCCGCCGATCGGCCCGTACTGACGGCCGCGGTTCCGAAGGTTCACCCGCTCGTTGCCGTCGGCGTTGTAGATCGGGTTGATCAGCAGGACGACCGACCTGAACCAATCGTCCCGTTCGCCCTTGGCAATCGAGCGCAGCAGCCAGAGCGCGGCCTCCTTCCCTTCCACCTCGCCCGCGTGGATGTTCCCCTGGATGTAGATGCGCGTCTTCCCGGTGGCGCGAACGGCCTCGGGCGTCGCTGCCGGCGCGCCAATCACCGCGAGCGGCAGCGGCCGCCCCTCGTACGTGTAGCCGTAGGTGGTGAGATGGATTTGCGGCGAGGCCGCTGCCATCGCCCGCATGAACGCCATGACCTCGTCATAGCGGCTCGTCTCTTGGTAACCGGTCAGCTCGGGACGCGTGAGGAGATCCGCAGACGTTCGCCCCGGTGCCCCCGCCGCGGCGCCGGCGGGAGGGGTCTGGGCCGACCCTACGGCGGCCGCAAGCGTCAGGATCAACAGGACGGGCAAGAGTAGACGTCGGTCGCGCATGGCGCACCATGTTGTTCCGGCCGCCAGCGCCGGGTCAACCGCAGGCCGTCGGATCCGGAAGCACGGCCTGTGCGGCAGACGAAGGATGAGAGAACGTAGAATAGGGCCGTCCCGATGAGAGGTTCCAGGGCGCCGGACGCCGCCGACATCGCGCCAGCGCTGGTCCGCCGTCTCTACGACCGGGCCGGTGCCGCGCGGTGGGGCCTTGCCGAGGCCGACTTCGAGGCGTCGCTGCGACGAAGCCTCGCGCACCGGTTCCGCGAGGCCCCACCTTCAGTGCGCGAGATCGAGGAGTACCTCGGGGGACTGCATCTTGCCGACCTGGCCCTGGCCTGTGCCTGCGCGCGCGGCAGCGAGGCGGCGTGGGAGCACTTCGTCCGCGACTTCAGGCCGGCGCTCCTCGCGGCAGCCTCGGCCGCCGGCCCCGATGCCGGCCGCGAACTGGCCGACTCGCTGTACGCCGACCTGTTCGGCACCGAGGAGCGCGACGGCGTCCGCCGTTCGCTGTTCGACTATTTCCACGGGCGCTGCTCGCTGGGCCGGTGGCTGCGCGCCGTCCTCGCGCAGCGCGCGGTAGACCGGGTGCGCGCGTCCCGCCGGCTCGAGCCGCTTCCCGAGCCGGACACACCCGGCGAACCCTCGGTGCCGGCCGAACCGCCCGGGGTGGACCGATCACGCCGGATGGCTGCGGTGCGCGCGGCGCTGGCCGCCGCGCTGCAGCGACTGCCCGCGCGCGACCGCCTGAGGCTGTCGCTCTACTACGCCAGGGAGCTGAAGCTGGCGGCGGTCGGCCGGGTGCTCGGCGAGTCGGAGGCGACGGTTTCGCGAAAGCTGGCGCGCTGCCGGGCCGGCCTGCGTCGCGACGTCGAGCGCCGGCTGCGCGAGCGCCACGGGATGAACGACGCCCAGGTGGCCGACGCGTTCGAGCTGGCGTGTACCGACCCGGCATTCGACTTGGCGAGGGCACTGCCGCCGGAGTAAGGCTCAGGGCCCAGGGCTCAAGGTCAAGGGGGCTTGCCCGCCGTAGCCGCGGCCTGCCCCGCCGGAGCCGCGAGCGGAGCGAGCGTTCGGCGGAGGCGGGAGCCTAGCGAGCGCTTGGCGGAGGCGGGTTGCAAGGCCGGGCGCCGGCGGCGTTCTGAAGGATGGAGGGTGAAGTGGCACGCGACCGCGAGCGGGATGCCGAGATGGACCGTCTGCTGCGCGCCGCGATGGCGGATGGGCCAGAGGGAACGGCCGGCGCCTGCCCTGCCGCGGAGGAGCTGGCGGCCTACTTCGACCGGGCGCTCGCCCCACGCGAGCGTGAGGCGCTCGAGCCGCACCTCGCCTCGTGCGAGCGCTGCCAGCAGACGCTGGCGCTGATGGCCACGATGGCCGAAACGCCCGCCACAGCCGCCCGTGCAGCCGCCCGAACACCCTTCTGGCGGTTTGCCGGCTGGAGGCGCTGGCTCATTCCCACTACCGCGCTCGCCACCGGGGTGATCCTCTACGTGGCACTGAAGCCGGCGGCCGTCCTTCCGCCAGATCGTTCGCCTGACTCGATCGTCGCCACCACAACGTCGGAGACTCCCACACCGCTCGAGCGCTCCGGCGTCCCGCAGCAACTCGCTGAGGAGGCCGAGCCGACGCCTGCGCCGACGGCGGAGGCAGCTCCGCCACGCACGAAGAGCGAGAAGGCAGGCGCCGACGAAGCGCCCCGCGTGCGGGCGCGCGCCCGCGGCGAAACCCTGGCGGACCAGTCCCAAGCGAAGGCGGAAGCCCGGCCTTTCGGGACTGCCGATGCGGAGGCCCGGCAAGGCGCCCCCATCGCACAGGTCCCCGAACTGGCCGCCGCGCCGGTGGCCGCGTTGCCCTCGCCGCCGTCTGCCGAGCCCGAGGTGATGGCCGAGGCGCGAAAGGCCCAGCCAGGCGGTGGCGCGGTTGGTGTGAGGCCGACACGCCTGCCAGCTGCCGAGGCAGTCGCTCCGGAAGGCGCCGTCCTGGCCGGCTCGAGAGCCGCGCCCGACGCCGCTGCCGTCGCACCGCAGCAGATCCGGTCCACGGCGCGACCCGAAGGAACGCAGGCCGCCATCGTGAAAGGCGCCGGCGCAAAGCCGTTTTTCTGGCGCCTCGGTCCCGGCGCCCGGATCTTCGGCTCCGCCGACGCCGGCCGCACGTGGCACCTGCAGTACACGGGAACCGGCCGGCTCGTCTCCGGCTCATCGCCCTCACCCGAAGTGTGCTGGGTCGTGGGCGACCGGGGGCTCGTCCTGCGCACGACCGACGGACGGACGTGGAACACCGTCACCTTCCCCGAACCGCTCGACCTGGTGGCCGTCCTGGCCGACAGCGACCGCCGGGCGACCGTCCACGCCTCCGGCGGCCGCCGCTTCACCACCGAGGACGGCGGGGAAACCTGGCGCGAGTAGGCCTGCCTGCAAGAAACCGCAGCGCCGCCGTTCATCCTCCAGAGGCAGCATGACGCTGCCGGGAGATGAACATGCCGACACTGCTGCTCGCCCTGCTGCTGGTGTTGCCGTCGTGGCAACCTGCCCCGGCCGCCCCCGGACATCCGTTAGATACCAGGACTCTCTCTCCCTACTTCTTCGTCCACGGCGGCGATCCCTCGACCGACCGGCTGCCGTTGAGGGCGACCTCGGTCCGGGCGGACATCACCGGCGTCATTGCCCGCGTGCAGGTCACGCAGGTCTACCGGAACGAAGGAAAGCACGCCCTCGAAGCGATCTACATCTTCCCGGCCTCCACCCGCGCGGCCGTGCACGGGATGACGATGACGATCGGCGATCGGGTGATCACGGCCCGCATCGAGGAGCGTCAGGAGGCGCGCCGCCAGTACCAGCTGGCGCGCCAGGCGGGCCGGAGCGCGTCACTGCTCGAGCAGCAGCGGCCGAACGTCTTCCAGATGAACGTGGCGAACATCCTGCCCGGCGACGAGATCCGGGTCGAGTTGGTCTACTCGGAGCTGCTCGTTCCCGAGCGGGGCGTCTACGAGTTCGTGTACCCGACGGTCGTCGGGCCGCGCTATTCCACGACCGACGCCGCCACCGCACCCGAGCCGGAGCACTGGGTGCAGAACCCCTACCTGCGCAGCGGAGAGGCCGACCCCGTCAAGTTCGACTTCAGCGCGAGCATCACCGCAGGCATGGCGCTGAGACGGGTCACCTCACCGTCGCACCCGCTGAAGATCGACTACCCCTCGGCCACGCGCGCCCGGCTCACCCTCGGTGACGAGGCCGCCGCCGCGAACAAGGACCTGGTCGTCCACTACCAGCTGGCCGACGACCGCATCGAGACCGGCCTGCTGCTCTACCAGTCGGGAGGCGAGCGCTTCTTCCTCTGCCTTCTCGAGCCACCTCGCCGCTTCTCGCCGGCGCTGGTGCCGCCCCGCGAGTATGTCTTCGTCGTGGACGTGTCGGGCTCGATGCACGGCTTCCCGCTCGACACCACCAAGGCGGTGCTGCGCAGCCTGTTCGGCCGACTGCAGCCCGACGACCGCTTCAACATTCTCTTCTTCTCGGGTGGTTCGTACGTGCTCTCGCCCGAGTCGCTGCCGGCAACCGAGGCCAACAAGGCCCGCGCGCTGCAGGAGATCGAGCGCCAGAGGGGCGGCGGCGGCACCGAGCTGCTGCCGGCGCTTCGGCGGGCGTTCGACCTGCCCCGCGCGCGGCGCGACGTGGCCCGCGCGATCGTGATCGCGACCGACGGGTACGTGAACGTCGAGCGCGAGGCGTTTGCCCTCGTTCGCGAGCGGCTGGACGAAGCGAGCGTCTTCGCGTTCGGGATCGGCAGCTCGGTGAACCGCCACCTCATCGAGGGGCTTGCGCGCGCCGGCGAAGGGCTGCCCTTCGTCGTCCTCGGTCCCGGCGAGGCACCGCGCGCCGCCTCGCGCTTCCTGGAGTACATCGAGTCGCCCCTGCTCACCGGCATCGACGTGCGTACTCCAGGATTCGACGCCTACGACCTCGAGCCGGTGAAGGTGCCCGACCTCTTCGCGTCGCGGCCGCTCGTGCTGGCCGGCAAGTACCGGGGCGAACCGGCGGGTGAGATCGTCGTCAGCGGCTTCACCGGCGAGGGCAGGTTCGAGCGGCGCGTGAAGGTGGACCGCAGCCGCCTCGATGCCAATGCCGAGGCGCTTCGCTACCTCTGGGCCCGCGAGCGGCTTGCGGCGCTCGAGATCGCCGGCCCCGACGCTGCAGCCAATGGCTCCGGCACCGAGGCGGAGCGGAAGGCCGCCATCACCAGGCTCGGCCTCGAGTACGGGCTGCTGACCGAGTACACGTCGTTTGTCGCGATCGATCAGCGGCGGCGCCGCCAGGACGGACACCTCGAGACGGTGAAGCAGCCGCTGCCGCTGCCCGAGGGCGTGAGCGAACTCGCGGTCGGGGGCGAGATGGCGCGCATGGTGAAGGCCCAGGCCACGGCCGAATCGCTCGCGTTCGCAGGCATGAGGCCGGCGCAGGGCCGCGGCCGCGGCAGCATGGTATCAGCGGCGCCCGACGAGGCGTTGCCGCCCCCCCTGGCCCTGCGCGTCCGGCTGGTGGAGAACCACCTCGCGGGACGCGTTCCCGTGACCGGGACGATTGCGGTCGCCATCCAGCGGGCGCTGTCGGCTGCGAACTGCACGACATCCACGGGCAGGCTGCGGCTGCGCCTCGCCTTCGGCGGGAATGGCGCGGTGGAGAGGGTCGAATCTGTGACCGGCACGAAGGTCCTGCGCGTGGCGCCGGACTGCGTGCGGAACGCGCTGGAGGGGCTGCGACGGCCAGGCGTCAGGGGCGGATGGGTGATCGTGGACGTGGAATGGTGATTCCGTGACGGCCGTAGGGGCGGCCACAAGGGCCGCCCCTGTGGCGCGTCCCCTACTTCCCCAGCAGCTTCTTGAACCCTTCGTCGCCGGTGTCGAAGTCGCGGGCGGCCTGGCCGACGCGGAGGATGCGAACCGATCGGATCGGATCGTCCTTGGCCACGTTGGAGAGCGTCTTGAGGCCGGCAATCACCTGGCCGATCGCCACGCCGCTGCCCCCCTTCTTCCCGCTGGTCAGGGAGAACGTGCCGGGCCCGGCCATCGCGAGGATGCCGGGGGCGTCCTGCTTCAACGCGCGGTTGACCCGCCTCGGCAGGTTCTTCACCGTCATCGACCTCCCCAGCTCGGAGGTGATCAGGCCCGTCACCCGGCCCCTCACGTCGAGGATCCGGCCGACCGGCGGGATCTCCGGCGGCCGCTGCTGCCCCATCATCGCGAGCGCGGCAGCCGGCGGGCGCGCCGCCTGCGCCGCCGACCCCGGCTTGTTGCCTTCGAACAGCCGGACGAAGGCCGCCGTGTGCAGCGGGGCGTTCTCGAAGTCGAGCGACGCGATCACGCGCTTCGGCGCGCTGCCGTCACCGATGGTGATGTCGGCGTAGAGCCCGTCCGGCAGGAAGACGCCCTCGCGCGGCAGCGGCTTGTCGAGGCTTGCCACGCCGTAGGCGAGTACCGCCGTCGCAAGCGCCGAGTGCTGCTGGTACTCCGTGTACGGCACCAGCTGGTCGTACAGGTCGTTGGTCGTGTGCCAGACGTACGGATAGAAGAAACTCCTCTCCTTCCCGCCGTTCACCGCCGGAAGCACGCTCGAGGTCTGCACGCTCAGCGTGGGAACGCCGCGCATCTGGAACGACGAGTGATCGCTGCCGCCGGGAGAGGTCGGCTTCGGCGACGGGTACTCGTTGACGACCAGCTTGAAGGGCCACTTCGGGTTCGCCGTCTCGAGCGGCGCGGTAATCTCTGCGAAATCGTCGTACCAGGCCGGCGGCACGCTCGCGCCGGTAATCGCGCTCGGGCTGCCGTCACGGTTGATCATCAGGACGACCTTCGACTCGATCCCGGGCCGGTTCCGCAACCACGCCTGCGACCCGAGCAGGCCGCTCTCCTCGGCCGCGAAGAGCACGCACACGATGGTCCGCTTGGGCCGCGCTCCCGCCTTCGCCAGCAGCCGCATCGCCTCCATGTTCGGCGAGAACCCCGACCCGTCGTCCACGGCCCCGGTGGCGATGCTGAACGAGTCGAGGTGACCGCCGATGACGACGTACTCGTCGGGGTAGGTGGTGCCGCGGAGCGTCGCGACCACGTTGTGGTACTTGATGGGGCCCATCTTGAAGTGGTTGCGGATGTCGAACTCGAGCTCGACCGGCTCTCCCTTCTCCACGAGCGCCTTGATCTCGTCGTACTGCGTGTCGAGCAGCTTGATGTCGGGCAGCACCGGGAGCGCGTCCCAGGACGGAACGAAGCCGTCGAGGATCGAGAGCGGGGGGAGGAACCCGTCCTGCGCGGGCGCCGGCG
>JARKSS010000010.1 GCA_029974175.1 Vicinamibacterales bacterium | reverse complement strand
CACGATCGCGCGAGTGATCTGGCGTCGCGGCACCCCCGCGACCTGTCGGCGGGGGAGCGGCTCTGCCTCGCGCTCGCGATCCAGTTGACGGCTCGCCCTCGCGTGCTCCTGATCGACGAGCCGAGCCGCGGGCTGGATGCCGCGGCTCGCGCCCTCGTCGGCCGCGCGATAGTCGCGGCCGCGACCCGGGGAGCAGCCGTACTGATGGCGACCCACGACGAGGACTTCGCCGCGACCTACTCGACGCGCACGATCAGGATGGCGGCAGGCCGCATCGAGCCCGTGGCGGTGACCTCGTGACATCCCGGCTCCCGGCCGTGGCCGGCACGCGTCGCGAACTCAACTCGCGGGTGGCCATGGTGATCGCCAGCCTGCTCGCTCTCGCAGGCTTCCTGGGGCCGCTCATCGCGACCGCGGTGCCCAAGGACGCTCAGGCGGCTGTTCCCGTGCTCGAGCTGGCGCTCGTGCCTGCCGCGGTGGTCGCGCTGGCACTGACGGTGGACCACCAGATGCACAGCGCAACCACAGTGGCGCTGCTGGGGATGCTCACCGCCGTCGGTGCCGCCGTGCGGATCGCCGGCACCGGTGTCGGCGGGCTCGAGGCCGTGTTCATCGTCCTCATCCTCGCGGGCCGGGCCTTCGGTGCGCGGTTCGGCTTCCTGCTCGGGATGCTGGTGATCTCCCTGTCGTCGGTGCTCTGGGGCGGCATCGGACCGTGGACGCCCTTCCAGATCTTCGCCTGCGGCTGGGTCGCCGCCGGCGCGGGCCTGCTACCGCGCATCACCGCGCGATCGCAGCGCAGGGCAGCGCGGCTGGAGGTGCTCATGCTGGTGGGGTACGGCATCCTCGCCTCGTATGCCTTCGGCTTCATCATGAACCTGTGGTTCTGGCCGTTCGCCGTGGGTGCCGGGTCGGACATCTCGTATTCCGCCGGCGCGCCCCTCGGCCAGAATCTCGCATCGTTCGGCCTGTACTCCCTCGTGACATCCACGCTGACCTGGGACACGGTTCGCGCGGTCACGACCGCGGTGGGCATCCTGCTGGTCGGGCCTGCTGCGCTTGCGGCACTACGGCGTGCGCGGATTGGTAGCGCGCGGCATCGGCCCGCTCCCGGTACTACACCGAGACGTACTGTGCCTCGGGGTGATGGAACACGAACGCGTCAGTCGACTGCTCGGGATGAAGCTGAAGCTCCTCAGACAGTTCCACGCCCATCCGCTCGGGCTTGAGCAGCTCCACCACCTTGCGGCGATCCTCCATGTCGGGGCAGGCCGGGTAGCCGAGGGAGAAGCGCGCCCCGCGGTAGTTGAGCTTGAACATGCCGGCGATGTCGGTCGGATCCTCGGCGGCGAAGCCGAGTTCGGCACGCACGCGTGAATGCCAGTACTCGGCGAGCGCCTCGGTGAGCTGCATCGTGAGTCCGTTGAGTTCCAGGTAGTCGCGGTA